>CAVIUT010000015.1:0-32929 GCA_963646155.1 Eggerthellaceae bacterium
GAAATTATATCCTTTTCGATAATTGCTTCGATTCTGTACATAGAATATGGCGAGTTGAAACCACCTATGCTTGCAGATGTAACTCCAGAGAGTTATAATATCTATAACTCCCTGGAGGTAGCTTGTGGCTGATTTTGTTTTGTATCATGGGTCGAATCATATAATCGAAAAACCCTTATATGGAAAAGGAAAGACCTGGAACGATTATGGACAAGGGTTCTACACGACAGAAAACATTGAAATTGCTAAAGAATGGGCATCAAGCGATATTTCTGACGGATATGTAAACAAATATATCCTTTCCACTGAAGGATTGAGACTTCTTGATCTTGGCTCCTATTCAATTCTGCACTGGCTGACAATTCTTCTTATAAACAGAAATTTCGAAGCTGTCTCTTCTATTCAACAAAAAGGAAAAGAATGGTTGGTTGATAATTTCAGCATTAACATCAACCAGTTCGATCTTATAAAAGGTTACAGAGCCGATGACTCTTATTTTGCCTTTGCTCGAGCTTTTCTCTCCAATGAGATCTCACTCCTGCAGCTTTCACATGCCATGAAACTGGGTAAACTCGGAGAGCAGATTATGCTCAGGAGCGAGACGGCTTTTGATAAGATTGTTTTCTGCGGCTACGAGGAAGTCAACTCACATGTCTACTATCCACTCAGGAAGAAGAGAGATGAGAATGCCAGGCTTAGATACAGAGCAATTACTCAAGATGATGATATTGAGGGTCTCTTCATGAGAGACATCATACTCGAGAGGATAACTGAAGATGACGAACGCATACTCTAGACTATATCTTGACGACGCTATGAAGAATTTAGGTGAAGCTTTCGATTATGCATGCACCGTGGAGATGCTCACTCCAGATCAATTCATGGGACTTTTCATATCATCCGGTGTTGCATCGTTATTTGGGAAGGGAAATCCGAAATATATAAATATGCCGGGAGTGGAACTTGTATTTGAGGTTTTTACGAGAAGTGCCAAGGGGATTATCAAAGGAGAAAGGAAAGCATTCTCTGAATTGACTGCGGAATATTGGTGTGGCTGGATAACGGCATATTACCAATGGAAAAGCGGAAAGAGTTTTGAATTTATCCAGAGGTTCCTCCCATCAGGAATGATAATTGAGATGTATTATCCTCTTCATGAGGCACATGAGAATAAGTTTGTCGAGATTGCCGATAGCATAGTAAGAAAGGAAAATACTCGTTCGAGGCTTAAGGTACTTCGCACTTTTGCCGGATTAACGCAGCGTGAGCTCTCCACACTCTCCGGTGTGAATATAAGGACAATCCAGCAGTATGAGAACATGTCGAAAGATATCACAAAAGCTCGTGGAGATATTCTTCTTGCACTCTCCCATGCGTTAGACACCTCAATAGAGAGTCTTCTGGAGTAGGCTTACATTGTACGTTCGTAATAATCAACAGATGGAGTATTGGAACGTATAGTTTCAGCTCTCCTAAATCTATGGACATAAAAGGTAATCTTATCCTGGATTCCAGGATTTATGATAGACAGAAGTTGACCAATCTTAAGATTTGGTCGATAAATTCAGCCCATAACGACAGCAATCACGATAACCTTTACGTCCAGGAACGACCCTGCAGCTGAATTTGAGATAAGGAATTGTCCGTAAATAATCTATACTTTTTGAAGATGGGGTTATATAGTAGTTCACACTCTATGGAAGATGCATTTAAAGAGATTTACCTTATCCAGCTCTTCATCTGAGACTCTTATTCCATGTGCATATTCATTCTTGTCCAGGACGCATTTAATCTCAAGGCCTTCAACAAGTAACTCATATTGGAGAATGGCGGGAGTACTGGGCAGGTACATAACGAATGAAGCACTGGAGATGAAGTTCGGACTAATACCAATAGATGCTACTTGGGACCGCTTGCACAATGAACGGATGACGAGGGACAAGGCTATACAAGGTGGAGAGAAACAGCTTGTATTCGATTTTGGTTGAACCGCCGTATACCAGACCGGTACGTACGGTGGTGTGAGAGGAAAAATTCCAGGAAAAAATCTTCCTAGAACTGACCTACTCGATTGGTACTGTAAGGGAAAGTCGTTTTAAGCACATTCTGTTGTTAATGAATCAGCCTGTCACTGCGTGGAAGTGACAGCTGATGCAGTCTTTGATTTGACTTCTCAGAGAAAAGCGCTCAATACGAATTTCCATGCCGGTATGACTGTTATTTCCTTGTCGTCTTCTTCAATCAGCTCTGATGTGGATGAGGTGACGATATATCCTTTTTTGAGGCCTGTCTCATTCATTGCAGCAGCTAGTCCCTTGAGCTCCCGCTCTTTTGCATTTTCCCAGTCATCTGTCACCTGCACAAGAAGGATGGGTGTTTTGTCATCATCATAGAGGATGAAATCGCACTCCTCATCGTTCTTTGCTCTGTAGTATCCTATGTTCAGGTCTGTTCTCCGTCTCAGCTCCATCAGGATTATATGTTCAAGTATGATTCCTGTTCCCTTATCAAACTCCCTGAAGAGTACAGCCATCTGATGGTCGATTACGTACATCTTCTTGTTATTTCTCTCCACCTGCTTTTCAGTGCCGTAAACGGGAACGTTAATCATAAATGAGGCTGAGGTTATCATATCGAGGTAGGAGGAGATGAGCTCGATTGATGTAGACCAGCCCAGGCTTTTCATCACCCCGACAAGCCTCCGTACAGTATAGGGAGAGCCTGAATTCTTCAGCATCCTCTTGAGAAGTGCCTTCATTAGGCCTCCCCTCGACACATCATATCTTTCAATTAAATCCCTCGAGAAAACGGTGTCGAAGTATGATAGGAGAGTCAGCTTCCTTACTTCTCTATCCGTGTTGTTGTAAAGAACAGGATAGGAGCTTCTATCCATATATTCTTTAAACCAGTGTATGAGCACAGCCTGGTCCTGAGAGCTGTATGTGTCGCCTCTATTATCGTATTGAACACCGTTGAAAGAGAGAAACTCCTTGAATGATAACGGATAGAATTTCCATGAGAGACTCCTTCCTCTGAGTTCGGTTGCAATCTCACTCGAGAGATATTTCGCACTCGAGCCAGTAATGAAAACATGAGAGCGAGGACAGCATTCCATAAGGTAGCTGACTCCTCCTCCCCAGGATGGTATGGCTTCTATCTCGTCGAGAAAGAAATAGACTTCCTCATTCTTATACTCAGGATAAAGTGAGAAGTATGCGTCCGTGATAAGGGAGAATGGGAAAGAAATGTCGTCGGATGTGAAGAAACTGAGGTAACAGATTCTCTCTATATTCAAGCCGTTGTCGAGGAGGTTTTTTGCATACTTCTTGAGGTATGAAGTTTTGCCTGTTCTGCGCCCGCCGACAATACATGTCGCCATTCCCTTGACTTCTTTGATGTGAAAGTCTCTTTTGAAATAGGTGTGGTTGGTGATAAGCTCCCGGTCCGATAGTATTTTACTGCGCATCTCTTCAATATTCATTCTTTGCCCTCTCTTTTATTCTACCCTGGTTTTGAACTATTGTCTAATATTTGACAGTGTAAAGTTATCAAATAATATCTTTTTTGATAAATCTAAGTTATCGAATAATGCAAAATTGTAGGTAGGGGCAGAATTACCGAAGAAAACTATCTACGCTCCTCTGTGTTTCTTTCTCTTGACATCTGGTAACTTTATGCTCGAAATATAACAAGGTGACGGAATAAATAAAGACGGTGTAGTCGTTGAATTCTGTGAGAGGTAGTAAATGGATAATTTAGAAGAAAAAGCATTGAAATATCATCAAGAGGGAAGGCCGGGAAAGGTGTCGGTGGTGCCGACAAAACCCTGCTCGACGGCAGAAGATTTGTCCCTCGCTTATACGCCGGGAGTCGCGAAGGCTGTCTTGAAGATTGCTGAAAACAAAGGAGACGCATATAAGTATACGAGTAAGGGAAACCTTGTTGCAGTAATATCAAACGGGACTGCAATTCTGGGACTCGGCGACAGAGGGGCCGAAGCAAGTAAACCTGTTATGGAGGGAAAGGGTGTTCTTTTCAAGCGCTTTGCAGATATAGATGTTTTTGATATCGAAATAGATGAGAAGGACCCCGATAAGTTCATCGACATAGTAAGGGCCATCAGTCCGACATTCGGGGGAATCAACCTCGAGGATATAAAAGGGCCGGAGTGCTTCTACATAGAAAGTGAACTTAAGAAGAAGTGTGATATTCCCGTGTTCCATGACGACCAGCACGGAACTGCTATCATCGCTTCTGCAGCTTTGATGAATGCTGCCGAAATTGTCGGCAAAAAGCTTGAGGATATGAAGGTGGTATTCTCAGGAGCCGGAGCTGCGGGATGTTCGTGCGCGAGGATGTTCCTGTCCATGGGCGTGAGGAAGGAAAACCTTATCATGACAGATATCGACGGTGTCATATATAAAGGACGACCTAACATGAATCCGGTACATGCAGAACTTGCTACGGAGAGTAAGGCACGTACACTCAGAGAAGCAATAGTCGGCGCCGATATGTTCATGGGCGTCTCTGCCAAAGGACTCCTAAAGCCCGATATGCTCATGAGTATGGCAGATAATCCAATTGTCTTTGCAATGGCGAACCCCGACCCTGAAATAACATACGAAGAGGCACTATCTACAAGGGAAGATGTAATCATGGGAACAGGGAGAAGCGACTACCCGAACCAGATAAACAATATCCTGGGATTCCCGTATATTTTCCGCGGGGCACTGGATGTTAAGGCAACTGAAATTACGGAGAACATGAAGAAGGCTGCGGCGTTGTCTCTGGCAGCACTTGCCAAAGAGAGTGTCCCTGATGAAGTTAGAAGAGCTTACGGCGGGGAGAACTTCTCGTTCGGAAGAAACTACATAGTCCCCAAACCTTTCGACCCAAGAGTAATCGAGTGGGAAGCGGTTGCGGTGGCGAAGGCAGCAGTTGAGGACGGGGTTGCACGTGAGCCGATTAGAGACTGGGAAGCATATAGACTCTCGCTCAGAGAGAGAATGAAAGGTTATTGGAAATGAGACTTCTGGCATTCAGAGAGGTTCTCTATGATGTTTTTTGTGAAGAGAAGACCATAGGGGGGAGCTTCTCTCAACGTCTCCTACCACTTTAAAAAGTGTGGAGGCGTGGCGGACATAATCAGCGCTGTCGGGAATGATGAACTGGGGCTCAATGCACTCTCGGTGATGAAGAGAGCCGGGATAGGGACGGAGTGTAGAGCTTTCGTCCTATCCGACGGGGCGGGCCGATGTAGTGCTTGACGGGAAAGACGCCGATTACGTGTTCAATTTTCCGTGTGCCTGGGATGATATTCACCTTACATCACCTCTTCCTCTAGATGTTGACGTTTTCTACTGGGGAACACTTGCACTCAGAAGTGAAGTAAGCCGACAGACATTTAGAAAAATAGCTCATTCAATCAATGCCCGCATAAAGTACTTTGATGTGAATATAAGAAAGAAGTTCTACTCAGAGGACATCATCAAGGAAGATATAGAGCTCTGTAATATCCTGAAGGTCAATGAGAAGGAGCTTCCTTTGATTCTATCTCTTACTCAAATGGACAACGTTAACGAGTTGAGAAAAGAATACTCTCTCGAAATTGTAATTCTGACCGAAGTGGAGAAAGGCTCCACAATTTATGGAGAGAGGACAATAAAGATTCATGCAACCCGTACCAATGTTGTAGATACTGTCGGCGCCGGAGATAGCTATTCGGCATGCTTTTTCCCTTAAAAGCCGGGACGCAGAGAGGGCTGCCACTAAGGCTTCTTCTCTCTCTTCATTCGTCTCTTCGAAGCGTGGTGGCATGCCGGAGTATGACGAGTGGGTATAAGAGAGGCGTTTTCATTCTCTTTTGTATAGCGAAAGAAGAGAAACTATCGCTAAATCAAACGGCATCTTGAATGTTGCTTTTCGGACCTAACTCAATTGTTATACCTTACGTACACATAGGTAAGGAAAGAGAAATGGACGGGGAACTACTTGAAAGGCTAAAAGGCGCAAAAGACGCATCAGATGTTATGAAAATAGCTTCCGAGAAAGGAGTCTCCCTCTCCTCCGCCTCTGCTATTGAGCTTTTCAAGCGCATTCACTCGACAGGGGAAATCTCAGATGACGAGCTCGACTATGTCTCGGGTGAGGTATGTTATTCTAAGGAGGGTGGGTAATGACAACGGCCGGTTACAGCTGCGGCCACTATCAGGATAATCCACATCGCGCGCTGGGTGTAAGAGGTACCTGTTTCAGATGTGTCTTTTGGGATATGGACAGTCAGATTGAAAGAACACTTTTTACATGTGTTGGGGTGCCGTTGAAATGCCTCAACAGCGAAAACAGAAGAGTGCTCTACTACAATAAGTGAAATGTGGCTTCAATCAATTTATGAGCTTCTCCTACAGAGGAGAGATGAATAAAGCCGACTATAATGCTACCCAAAATGAGTAATGTTGGAATGAAAGTAGCATTTATCGATACATAAAATGAAAATTTTCTAGAAAGTGTATTGATAACTCAACTTATCTCTTGTTTTCCTGTATAATGATATTACCAAGTAGGAGGACGATATTATTATTATGCTGTTCAAACGAGAGAAGTACCTGAATAAGATAAGGCCTTTTTACCTAGCTGATGATATTATAAAGGTAATCACTGGTGTAAGGAGGTGCGGAAAGTCATCTCTTATGGAAATCATCGCCTCTGAGATAAGAGAGAGTGGCGTCAGGGACGAGAATATTATCTACCTCGATTTAGATAAAAGCGAAAACCGCAAAATTAAAACTCCCGACCAGCTTGAGAATCTCATCAAGGCAAAAATAGTTAACAACGGTGAGATGAAATACCTTTTTATCGATGAGGTGCAGAACGTTGAGAGATTTGAGGAGGTAATTAACGGTTTTCGTACAGACGGCGGTTTTTCTGTGTTTATCACAGGATCAAACTCATATCTACTCAGCGGAGAGCTAGGGACTAAGTTAACGGGACGTTATCTGGAATTTGAGCTCTTCACGCTCAGCTTTGATGAATACGTGGAGATGAAAAAGTTCTACCATAAGCCTGTCAATCCTAATTTGGTTGTTGAATTAAATCAATACATCTTGGAAGGGGGATTTCCCAGAACCATAGGGATAGATGATGCTGCGGCCAAAAGGACATATGTCAAAGGGGTAATAGGTGAGATTTTCGAGAAGGACATAAAGAAGCGTGTGAAAATCAAGGACAAAGCTACCTTTGAAGTTGTCAGAAATTTCTTAATCAATAATTTCGGCTCAACAATGAGTATAAAGAGTCTGACAGAAGAGCTAGAAAAAAACGGTGTGAAGATAACACGGCTTACTGTTAACAAGTACACAAAAGCCCTTGTTGACGCCAAAATCCTATATGAATGCGAGCGTTTTGATCTTAAGAGCAAGAAAGCACTTAGCGGCGAAAAGAAATACTATCTATCAGACTTAGGCTTCTACTTTTCTCAGAATACCGATAATAGAATCAACTTTGGCCCTGTTCTTGAAAATATTATATATATCTATTCCCGCTCTCTCGATTACTCCGTTTCTGTCGGCAGAATAGGAAAGCTTGAATGTGATTTTATTCTCAGGAGTATTGAAAACGATTATTCCTATGTTCAGGTGGCATACACGATTTTAGATAACAGTAAGACAGAAGACAGAGAGTACAGGCCTCTTGAAATCATAAAGGATAATTATCCAAAGTATGTAGTAACCACCGATTATATGCTTCAGAAGCGAAATGGTATTCGCCACATTAATCTGATGGAGTTTATGTTAAGTGGGGCGAGATTCTGAGTCTATGTGACTAGCTTGCTTCAGCTTCAGTCCTCACTCAATTTCTTGAGCTCCTCCTTACAGAAGAGCCAGAAGCTTTCTGCTGAGGGTGGGAGTTTTCTCTCCCTCAGTCTCGAGAGATATGCCATTCTCTCTGCTTTCGGCTCTGTTATTTCCAATATCTTTAAATCCAGGCTTTTCAAAAGCGGGCTGTACGGCACAACAGCTATGCCGAAGGAGGCTGCAACAAGGCCTGAAATGACTGCATCCTCCTCGCTCTCCATTGCAACTTCCGGGTAGGCGTTTATGGATAAAAAGAGAGCATCTACGACCTTTCTCAGTCCTGTCTCTCTTGAGAAGCATATCTGCGGGTAGGGGATGGTATCTAACAGCTTTACTTTTTTTCTCTCTGAGAGTGGATGGTTTATTGGAGTTATAACAACAAGTCTCGAAGACGGGAAAGCAACGTTTTCAAATAGTGCAGGGTCGCCGGGATTAGATGTGAAAGAGTAGTCGGCTCTCCCGTCCTCAACGGCCTTGAGGATAGTGGTGCTGAAACCGTTTTCGCTATGGAGTTGGAACTTCACCTTTGAAGGAGATATTTCATTGAACTTCTTCATGAGAGACGGAACAAGCGTTGTTCCGAGTGTACGTATGCTCCCGATGAGGACACTACTTTCCTGTATTGAACGCGTTCCGTTATCGAGAATATCGATGGAAGCCTTTACAGTATTAAGGAATTCCTTTCCGTAGCGTGAGAGCTGTACTCTCCTTCCCTTCTTTTCAAAGAGTGCCACTCCTAATTCATCCTCAAGCTGTGTAATGGCGTAGGTAAGATTGGGCTGGCTTATGGCCAAAAGCTCTGAAGCTTTTCCATAATGCTCTGTTGAGGCTAAGACCTCGAAATAACGCAGATGGTCTAAATTCATGAATCAATATTAATAGATAATTTCTATCAAAGCTATAAACACCTTCAGTTTGTTCATTATTTTGTAAGTAAATATAATAACAATCATTAAATTATCGATAAAAAAATAAGGATGGAAGGATTATGGAACGTAAGGTTGTTTTAATCACCGGAGGTGCCATGGGGCAGGGAAAATCCCACGCACTCAAATATGCTGAAAACGGTTTTAATGTTGTTCTTGCCGACATGCAGGATCCAGAGGGAGAAACATTCAAGGAGACTGTCAGAGAAATCGAAGAAGTAGGCGCCGAGGCACTTGCCGTCAAGTGCAACATCTGTTCCGATGATGATATGAAGAACCTCTTCGAGAAGGCAGCTGAGAAGTTCGGCCGTATCGACGTAGTGATTGCAAATGCGGGTGTCATCAACTTCGGCTACACATGGGAGCTGACAGACGCACAGGTCGAGAAGGTCATCAACATCGACCTTATCGGAACATGGCGTACAGATAAGTATGCCGCCCTTTATATGAGAAAGCAGGGATTCGGAAGAATAATCAACATCTCATCGACTTCCGGTATGTACGGAACCCCCAAGCTTGCAACTTACTGTATGGCGAAGTGGGGTGTCAGGGGACTGACAAAGACACTTGCACAGGAATTGAAGGGCACGGGGATTGTCGTCAACACAGTCTGCCCTACAAAGGTCAAGACACCTATGTGCGAAACACAGAGCTATGTCGAGTTCATCAACGAGCTTACCGGAAAGAACTTCAAGGACTACAAGGAAATGTACGAAGGTGTTCCTTTCCTCGATGTTTCAGATATATCGGACATGGTTTACTGGCTTGGAACAAGTGTAAGCGCAGGTAAGTTCAGCGGGCGCGATCTGGCACTGGATCTCGGAACACTTCAGCAGTGAGGAAGGAAATGAAGATAACAAAAGCAACAAGATGGCGTGTTTTTGCCGGAGTCTGGATTCAGAGCCTCTTTACTTCGGCTACGGCTTTCTTTTCTCTTTTCGCAATACCGCTTACAACTCAATTCGGCTGGAGCACAAGTGCTTTCAGCATGGCGTACACAATCTACATGTTCGTCTACTGTGCAGTAGGCTTCATGGGAGGAATGCTTGCCGAGAAGCTCAAGCCCAGGACTGCAATTTATCTGGGTCTTGCGTTTTTTGCCTCTGGTTGGTTTTTGACGGGTTTTGCTTCCACCATCCCTCAGCTCTACATATTCTACGGAATAATGGCTGGTGCCGGTGCCGGGACGATATACCCCGCATGCCTCCCCACAGCGCTGAAGTGGTTCCCCGATAAGAGCGGCTCGATATCGGGCCTTGTACAGGCAGGTGCATCATGCGGGCCGTTTATCCTCTCCCCGATAGCGCAATACCTCATCAGCACATACGGCGCACAGTCTGCATGCAGAATTCTCTCCATTGTATTCCTGATTGGAGTCGGAAGCGTTGCATGGATGATTCAACCGTGTCCAGAGGGCTGGATTCCCGAAGGATGGAAGCCGACGGAGGGCCAGAAGAAGGAAATCGGAAAGAGGAACTACAGTACTGTCGAAATGATAAAGACTCCCGTTTTCTGGGTTATGCTCATAATATTCATTTTCGCCAATGCTGCAGGAACGATGATGGTGAGTGCAACGTCCCCGATTGCGCAGTTCCAGATCGGACAGTCTGCGATGACGGCTGCAATGTGCGTCAGTATCATGACACTTTTAAACATGCTCGGACGCATCGGATTCGGTTTCATCTATGACCGCCTCAAGGGTTGGAATTCCCTTATTCTTGTATTGGTTATCAACGCGCTTTCGATGTGCATGCTGACAGTGGCGGAGAGCCTGGGGTACTTCATTCTATGCATCTCTCTTGTGGGATTCTCATTCGGCGGCCTCCTTGTCGTATTTGCACCCATAGTAAAGACAGTATTCGGAACGAAGTTCTATAACCGTAACTACGGTCTTATCTTCATAGGTTACGGAATCGGAGCCTTTGTGGGGCCCAAAATCAGCGCCACATTCTTCGACCGCACTTCAAGCTACGTTGCCGGTTACATCGCATCGGCTGTTCTCGCACTTTGTGCCGTAGCCTTGGTATTTGTTGCAAGGAAACTTGAAGCAGAGAAGAAGTGACATTCTCTTTTGAGCATTTTTCTTGATAATGGTCCATCACACAGTCATAATTGTGTTGATGGATTTTATTTTTACAGAAAAAGGTTTTATCGAGGACGGTGCGCTCGAGGAGTTTTCACCTTCTTCATTTTACGAATACTGCTTCAAGGACCTTGAAAAAGGTGCGTCGCTCACTGAGGAATACATAAAGGAGATAGCTTCCTTCTTTATCGACAATCTTCTTTCGTCTACTGGTATAGAGCTCGAGAGGGAGAAAATCGAGCCGGAATATGAGACGGAGGAGATTGACCGTATTGCGGGTGATGTACCCTTTGCCGTCGGGAGCCGGTATGTTGATAGAAAGTGGGTCAAAAAGCAGCTCGATGTCCTTCTTTCCTGCTACAAGAAAGAGATATCCCTCTTTACTCAAAGTGTAGATATTTACTTCAACATGAAGAACGAGAGTCTTCTCTTCCCGTCGCGTATCTACTTCCATCTTGTCGAGAACAAGAACGATATGTATCCCTTTGCATTCATGGCGACATACACGACAAAGGATGAGGAGGGGAAAGTCCACCACTATCCGCTGCGTTTTGCTCTGACGGAGTACAAGAACGACCTCGAGGGATTATCGCGCCTGATTTCTCCGATAAGCCGGCTTTCAGCTTCATCCGAGATAATCAAAGGAATGATAGAGTCGGGACGCATCTTCTATCCTGTGCGCTTTACAGAAGAGGAGGCATATGATTTCCTAATCCACGCAGAAGAGTTCGAGAGCGAAGGACTGGAGTGCCGTATTCCGAACTTCTGGCGTAAGAAGGGACGCTATACTTCGCTTTCCATCAGCGTCCAGAAGGGCAATATGAGCGCGGGGGAAATAATTGCAATTCACCCGAAGATGGTCTATGAAGGTATTGCGATTACAAAGAAGGAAATAGAAGACCTTCTGAATATGAAGGCGGGGCTGGCCTTTTTGAAGGGAAAGTGGGTCGCACTCGAGCCGGATAAACTCAAAGCCCTTCTCGAGAGCTATGATCTATTCTCGTCGCCGATGAGTATAGCCGATGTAGTGAAATACTCCTCCGGAATAAAGAAAAGCAAGGTAAAGCTTTCCTTCTCCGACAAGAACTGGCTCGATTCCCTCTCCAAAGCTGTTTCCGAGAATATTTCGATACCCGAGAGCGCAAAGATAACCCTCAGACCTTACCAGACTGAAGGCTTCAAGTACCTATACGCAATGAATACCCTCGGCTTCGGTTTCTGTCTTGCAGATGACATGGGACTGGGTAAGACAGTGCAGGTTCTTGCATACCTGGAAACTCTGAGAGTGGAGAAGAAGGCAAAGCGTGTATTATTGGCCCTCCCATCATCGTTAATTGGTAACTGGGAAAGTGAAATAAGGACATTTACTCCGTCACTCGACTATGATATATATCACGGAAGTTCAAGGAAGCTCGGGGATGGCTTTCTCACAATCACGACATATGGTGTTGCAGCAAAAGACGAGAAGCTCGGCCTCGAGAGCTGGGACCTTGTAATACTTGATGAAGCGCAATATATAAAGAACAGTGCAACCAAAGCCTACAAGGCACTATCCGCATTGACGAGGAAGAGGAGTGTCATACTTACCGGTACACCACTCGAGAATAACCTTATGAACCTCTGGTCGCTCATGGAGTACATAAATCCCGGTTTCCTCGGAACAAAGACGGAGTTCTCGCGCTATGCAAAGGATGTGGATATTGGGAGAATATCGTCACTCAAGAGGGCGATAAGTCCCTTTATCCTGAGGCGTCTCAAGACAGATAAGTCTATCATCAAAGACCTTCCGGATAAGGTTGAAAGCTCTCTCTTCGTCAATCTCTCGAAGGAGCAGATTATTCTCTACAACAAGGTTGTCAACGACCTTGAGGTCAGCATCAAAGAAAAAGACGGGGAATTTGAGAAGAAGGGTATGGTCCTTGCTGCGATAGCCAAGCTCAAGGCTGTATGCAATCATCCGGACCAGTATTCGGGAGAGAGTATCTACAAGGAGGACGAGAGCGGAAAGTTCGAGCTCCTGAAGGAGGTTGCAGGTACTATCTACTCCAACAGGGAGAAGGTCCTTGTCTTTACACAGTTCAGGGAGATAATCCCCGCCCTCGATAATCTCCTCTCCTCTGTATTCGGTACCCACGGCCTTATAATCGACGGCACGGTAAGTGCGAAGAAGCGCACCGAGATAGTAAAGAAGTTCCAGAATGGGGAAGCGCCCTTCATGGTACTTTCACTCAGAGCGGCAGGTGTGGGTCTCAACCTCACACGAGCATCCAACGTCATCCACTTTGACAGATGGTGGAACCCGGCAGTCGAGAATCAGGCGACGGACAGAGCTTACAGAATCGGACAGAAAGAGAAGGTCATGGTCTACAAGTTTATTTCGAAGGACACAATCGAGGAGAAGATAGACGCGCTCATAAAGAGCAAGAAGGAACTCTCCGACTCCCTCCTCAATGACCTCGACAGCGATATGCTCTCGAAGCTCTCGGCAGAAGAGCTTATTGAAGCAATGCGCTTCAGCGGAGGAAGAAAATGAGCTACGGTTTCTTTCATACACCTACAAAGGCGGAACTCAAGGAGAAGGCGAGGAAAGCCACAAAGAAGGATTATCATCCGATAGTGCTTTCGAGTCAGACTATATCTTCCTCGTGGTGGGGAAAGGCATGGTGCGACAATATCGACTACTATGCCGATGCCTACAACAGACTCGACAGGGGAAAGAAGTATGTCCGTGCAGATGCTGTTGTCGATTTGAATATGGACGGCGGCAGAGTGACGGCGAAGGTTGTGGGCTCGAGAAAGACACCCTACGATGTCACAGTTGTAATCGACCCCGTGAAGAAGGAGAACTACAATAAGATAATCTCGATAGCGGAAGGTAAGCTCAAGAGTATAAGCGCACTTGAGAAGGGAGAGTTCCCGAAGGAGTACAAGGACCTATTCACAATGAAGGGTGAGGGACTCTTCCCGAAGCTTGGCGAAATACACTTCTCATGCTCCTGTCCCGACCCGACAAGGCTATGTAAGCACATCGCCGCCGTACTCTATGCAATAGGAAGCAGACTCGACGACAACCCGCTTCTCTTTCTCTCCCTCAGGGGAATCGACGTTAAGGAGTTCACGGAAAGCCTCATCAAGAAGGAAGCCTCCCGAATATGGCAGAGCGTAGGCTCTTCCATCGATAAGGAAAGGCTTATCGACGATAAGGAAGCCCTCGCGCTCTTCGGTTTTGAGGAGCCTCCACATACTTCAGGAGACGAAGAGATAAAGGTGGTTCTCAAGAGTATT
The DNA here is from genome assembly GCA_963646155.1 of Eggerthellaceae bacterium. GTDB lineage: Bacteria > Spirochaetota > Spirochaetia > Sphaerochaetales > Sphaerochaetaceae > Ornithospirochaeta. The sequence goes on from CAVIUT010000015.1 coordinate 14,148, forward strand.
AAAAAACTTGAGAGGTAGGCTGAAATCCCATTGAAGTGACTTAACGGAAGAAATCCAATGAGGAATATAATTTCCGGCTGCATACATTTATAAATGGGGTGTTGTCTTAAGACAAGCCCGGGGAGGGGGATGCGCCCCCTTTTAATCTTATATTCCTTATCCTGAAATGGATTTCTCATATCTCAGGAGATTGTCGAGGGTAAGATAAAGGTCATCTTTTGCTCTTTCCTTCTGTTCCTTATAAGGTAGTGCAACCCTGTTGATGGAGAATATTGCGGTGACACCTTCGTCATATGCCTTCTCTATATCATCTGCGATATCACCGACAAATGCGATTACTCTGATATTCTTTTTTCGCGCTTCTCTCGCAACTCCTATGACAACCTTACCTCTCAGCGACTGCCCGTCAATTCTTCCTTCTCCTGTGTAGATATAGTCAGCGCCGTCAATGAGGGATGAAAAACCCACTGTTTCGAGAACCGTATCAATCCCCATCTTGAGCTTAGATTTGAAGAATGCTGCCATGCCGCCCCCCATGCCTCCGGCAGCTCCGGAACCTGGAATTCTCTCGACATCAACGCCGCAGTCTCTCTCGATAACCAAAGATAGTTTCTTCATTTTCTCGTCAAGTTCTCTCACCATCTTCTCGTCTGCTCCCTTCTGCGGGGCGTAGACGAATGCTGCACCTTCCGGGCCGCAGAAGGGGTTATCTATATCACACATTGTTGTAATGCTGACTTTAGAGAGGCGCTTATCAACAGTCGAAAGATCAATTGAGGCGACCTTATCGAGTGTATCTCCGACAGGTATGAATTTATTTCCCCTTTCATCAAGAAACGAGACTCCGAGAGCTGACGCCAGGCCGCATGCTGCATCATTAGTCGCACTTCCTCCCAGAGCGAGGATTATTCTCTTTATGTTGTGTGAGAGTGCATCCAGAATGAGTTCGCCCACTCCGTAGGTTGTTGTTAAAGCGGGATTCTTATTCTCTCCCACCATCGGAAGCGCTGCTGCTGCCGCCATTTCGATAACTGCAGTGTTGTCGGGGAGGATGGCATAATAACCCATGACTTTTTCTCCGAAATAAGGGCCGGTCACCTCCTTGAATATCTTTTCTCCGCCAACTGAAACTAAAAATGCATCAACAGAACCTTCGCCTCCGTCGGCAACGGGTATCGAGATAACTTCACACTCCGGGTAATGCTTGAGTACGGCTTTCTTCATTATCGAACAAACTTCTGCTGACGACATTGTCCCCTTGAAGGAATCTGGAATCAGGACTACTTTCTTCATTTCTCTTCCTTATGTTTCTTTCTATCTTATCCTTGCCTGAATAAGCATAACCGGGCCTTCTATTGCTCTAACAGTATATTCTCCCACCTCCGCCGGAATAATGAAAGTTTCAGCATAATGGACAGTGAAAGGAGCGAATGAGTTATTTGTACTTTCGACTGTGCATGCCTTGCCGTCGACGAGGTTAAGCATCTCCACACTGCCTTCCATATGGATAGTATATGTGTTTTTTATCGTATAGCGTCTTGTTTCAACGGGCTCTCTCTCGTCGAGGCCCGTGAGTTCAACTTTTACGTTTTCTGTCTCTTCTAGAATTGAAAAATGATTTACAAGATTTTTCTTCACGAATTCTGTGTCGCGGGAGAATTGTATGTTTTCCTTTCCGTGATTGATGTGGACGGGACGGGGAATGCCGTCAAGTCCTACTCGTCCCCAATCCCAGAGTTTAAATGTGAAGATATATGGAGTTGAGCTTATTTCAAGAACCATAGATCCTTTTCCTGAACAGTGCACAGTTCCCGCCGGGATTAGAAAGTGGTCATGTTTTTTTGCTTCTATCCTGTTTACGAACTTTTCCGCTTTAAAGGGTTTATTTCCTTTTTCAGCTTCTTCCAGCTCTTTAATCATCTCGTCTTTATCTGTTCCCGTTTTCACCCCGAGATAGACAGAGGCATTTTCGTCTGCATCGAGTATGTAATAACTTTCGTCCTGGGTGTAATGCATCCCGAATTTTCTCTGTATGTAGCTCGTCATCGGGTGTACCTGAAGAGAGAGGTTTCCTCCTCCGATTGTATCGAGAAAGTCGAAACGTATCGGAAACTCTGCTCCGTAACGACCGTAGACACGACTTCCGAGAAGACGCTCTGGTGTATAAAGGACAGCATCGATTGCGGGAAGCTTAATCTCTCCTCCTTCGAAAAGGAGATTAATTGCATTCTCCTCGGGAACTCCGTCAAATGACCAGGCATAGTTCTTCTCATCTTCGGGAAGATTGAACTTTTTCTTCATCCACTGTCCGCCCCACACGCCGGGGTCGAAATAAGGCTCAAGACGGAATGGAGATGAGGGGATATTGTTTAAAGCATTTCTTACATACTCTCCTTGAATCATCAATGGCATTCCTGAATGAGTGTCGAGAAAATATGCTATATTTTCAAAAACGGACATCTTCAACTTATCAGCCATCCTCCATTCAATGAAATAGCCTATTTTGAATTTCTGCAGGCTTGGTGATGATGAATTACTTATAAGCCAATTTGATAAGCCTTTTCTGTAACTCAGTTCTATTTCCCAGCGTGATATATCACAATAGATAATTGTGCCGTCTGTTGTGACAAGTGAGGCTCCTGTTCCTATGACAAGAAGGCGCCTTGCCTTGGAAGCAGCTTCTTTTGCCTTGTTGAGTTTTTCCTTGTCAAAGACATAGTTCATATCTCTGGGGCACATATAACCGAAAACACGGTCATCAGTTATATATTCTTCGAATTCTTTGACAAGAAGTGAGTTCTCTTTCTTCAGAGCTTCGGTGTCGATGACTGTATCATATTGGAGTGAGGAGAAGAGGGGAAGTATTTTTTTCTTATCGACTCCAGGGTATAGCTCGACGATAAGTTTATCTTTCTTTTCGAGCTCAGAGATAATTTCTCTACTGTCAGATATGACAGAGCCGTATTTTCTGCAGTCTATTAGAGGGTGTTTATCATATTTGTATTCCATACTTTTTCCTTTGGGCTCTTTCCAGCCCCTTGAATGTGTAGAAGGAGGTTTCCTCCACAAAGATTATGGGAGTAGCAAAAATTTTTTTAAGTGACGGGGCGAAGAATTTATTCGCTTTAGTTATGTTGCCGCCGAAAACGATTCTTTCGGGATTGAATGTCTTTATAATAGGAAGAAGGGCATCTCCGATTGTGTTTCCGAATTTTTCATACACTTTCACTGCTTCCTTGTTGCCATAGGAAGCGAGAATCGAGAGAGAGCTTCCATCGAGCCTCCGCCCCATTATCTCTTCTGCTATATTCTCAAGTCCCCTTGCAGATATATAGTCGTCGACTATTGATTCTTTATATGGAAAGGAATAGATCCAGCCGTTTCGAGGTATTCCTTCTCCTTCTGTTTTAATCCTGCCGTCTACGCTGAAGGATGATCCTGTTCCGGTTCCTATTGCAATAAAGAGAGTTTTCCCTTTCTTCATGGTTTCATACTCTTCAAGAACACCGTAGGAAAAAGCTTCAATATCATTCATGAAGATGAAAGAAGAATGAGCGAGAATTCCTTCGCTGTCGATTTTCTTAAGTTCTTTTTCTATAGAAGTTTTGTATAAAGAATCATATTTGCCTACATCTTTTATATATGAAATACCCTTTTCATAATCGAAAGGTCCGGGAAAGCCGAATGAAATTCCGTCTATCCTGTCGATTAAAGCATCTTCTTTTGTTCTTTTGATTATCTTATAGAAATTTAAGATTATTTCTTCCTTTGGAAAAGAAGAAATGGAAGGGACAACAATCATTTGGGGGAGAATAGTTAAGCCGTCTACAACGGCATTACTTTTAATTGTTGTCCCTCCCACATCAAGGAGGATTGAAGAAAACTTTACGTTTTTCATAACATTAGCGTCTTACAGTTTTTAACAGTGTACACACTATTTTTATGTTTGCAAGAGAAAAATGAAATATTTTAAAAATAAATCTATATATCGTAAAATGTTATTGTTTATGAAACGTTTCACAAAAAGTTTGAAATTTAACTTGCGCTCTTGTTTTTTCAATGCTATTGTTCAAGCCATGAAAGAGAAGATATCAATCAGGGAAATGTCGAAAGATATAGGGGTGTGCCCCGCGACAATCTCAAGAGCCATGAATCATCCGGAACTTGTAAAGGAAGAAACGAGGAAACTTGTATTTGATTATCTGGAGGTTAACGGAGGGGCTCCAAAACAGCAGCAGAGAGCTCAGAGAAAGGTAATCGGGCTTACATTCTCCGATCCTTCTTCGCTCTTTACTTCTTCTCTTATCGACGCACTTGAGACACAGCTGGTGAAGACTGACTATCAGCTTATGCTCTTTAATCTTCAGAAGAGAAGGGATGTATATGAGTATTTCAGAGAACATGTGGATTATCTCAAGAAGGTTGACGCCTTGATTATTTCGAGTTCAACTCTTTCGGAGAAGGGAAGCCGGTTTTTGAGCCAGATGGGAATTCCCGTTGCACTTTTCCATTCCTCGTGTCCGGGAGAGTATTCTGTTTTGACAAATAATTTCAAGGGCGGTCAGGAGTGCGCTCAATATCTGCTGACGCGGGGATACAAGAATCCTGCCGTTGTTGCATGGGAGCCGACAGACGAACATGTAATGGACAGAATCCAGGGGTTCAGGAGTGTCTTTCCTGTTGAGGAGAATATGATTGTCTACGGTAAACTCTCTGCAGAAGGTGGATACGAAGCAACGGAAAGGCTGATGACTTCTTCCTCTCCTGATGCAATCTTCTATTCATGCGATGCAATGGCTGCCGGAGGTTTCAGGTACATGCTCGAGCATAAGGTTGGAGTTCCGGACGATGTCGGGATAATCGGGTTTGATAACCTTCCGATAGCAGAACTCATGGGGATAACAACGATGAGCCAATTTCTCGAGAGTGAAGTACATATGGTGATAAGTTATCTTCTTGATAGGCTTCGGTTCTCCTCTTCTGAACATCTTTCCGATGAGATAAGTATATCACCAAAACTGGTTATACGGTCATCTACTAAATAATCATTTCATTATTATATAATAAAATAAAAAGGAGAAAATCAAAAATGAAAAGATTGATTTCGGTTATTCTCATTGCCTTTATGGCCCTCTCGCTTTTTGCAAGCGGTTCTAGCGAAAAGACTGCGGAGACTAAGAAAATGTCTACAGAACTCAACGTTCTGTATTCCGGAACACCACAGATTGAAGAGAAGGAATATCTTCTCAACGTTTATTTCAAGAACTTCGAAGAGAAGTACGGTGTAAAGGTCAATGTCGACTTCGTTACACAATCTGATGCAATTACGATGGTAAGAACACAGCAGGAGACGGGTAACATCACAGCAGATATAATCTTTGCCGACACTGCAAACATGAATCCTTATATTGATGGCGGCTGGATGGAAGATATTACATCACTTGTTGGTTCCACAGGTGTTACATATACGACAATGTTCGACTCCATCACCAACAAGGACGGTGTGAGATATTTTGTTCCTAACTCGTTCGATGTCTATATCCTGATTGCAAACAAGAAGGCTCTGGAGTATCTTCCACAAGGCCTTACAGAAGAGGATGTCGTGGATGGACTTTCGTGGGATGAGTATGCTGACTGGGCTATAGCAATCAAGAAGGGAACAGGAGAGGGAAAGACAATGCTTCCTGCATCCTCTACAGGCTCCCAGCTTCTCTATCCGATGGGAGGTATGACTCTCGCTTACGGTGGAAGCTTCCCGGAATTCAATACTGATGCTGCCAAGGCTGCCTTCTCTGTACTTGGTAGAATTGCAGCAGAGGGTGCATTCTATTCGGAGCAGAACCAATACAATGCAGTGACAGAACCGATGTCCAAAGGAGACGCATGGCTTGCATTCTCCCACATGTCCCCGGCAGGAACAGCTTATAATGCAGCTCCGAACTCCTTCATTATCGGCGCTGCTCCACACGGAACTGCAGGTGCAGGCTCCACATCAGGCGCTTGGTGCTACGGTATTCAGAAGGGTGCAGAGCATGAGGATTTAGCTGAGCTCTTCATCAAGTATATTGCAGATCCCGAGGTCAACTATGAATTCTGCTACAACTATGGCGGCGCACTCTCTCCGATTGTTGAAGTCGGTGATGTGCTTACTGACGAAGATGTCGTCATGCAGGCAGGAATCAACATCCTTAAGACTGCAATCGTTGCTGGTGTTCCTTCCACCGAATACACAGACTGGAATGCTGTAAAGCTTCTCTTCTGTTCAACGTTCGATGAAATTCTGAAGACAGGTGCTTGTCCCTCGGATGAATTCCTTGACAGTGCACAGGCAACTCTTGAAAGCCTTAAAAAGTAATTATCAGGTATCAGGTGGGGCTTCGGCCCCACATTCCCCATAGAGGTTTATATGGATAACACTCTTTCAACAAGAAAGAGGATAAGAATACCCAAGAAGGCCGTTCCTTATCTTCTTCTTGCCCCCGTTTTCATCTATTATGCCGTTTTCTGGCTTCTTCCTGTTCTTACGAGCATAAAGGAGGTCTTTACAGACTTTGACGGGAATTTTACTTTATTCGGCAATTTCACTCTTATGGCAGAGAGCAATCTTTTTAAACAGAGTGTCCTGAATACGGCTCTCTTTGCTTTTGTGTCCGTAATACTTGAATATCTTATCGCACTTCTTCTAGCCGTAGTACTCAACATCAGTTTTCCCGGAAATAAGGCATGTATGTTCATCTCGATGATTCCGATGGCAATTACGCCCACAGCGACGGCAATTCTCTGGAAAACAGGATTGATGAGTGACGGTTGGATTAACACCATACTTGTAAATCTCAACCTCATCGACAAGGGGTTTGTATATATGAACGCAGAGGGATTGAAGGCTGTTGGGCTTCTTATCCTCATTGATGCCTGGACTGTGACACCTTCTGTAATGGTCATCCTCATCGCAGGCCTCCAGGGTCTTCAGAAAGATCAGAAAGAAGCTGCATTTCTCTTTGGGGCCACAAAACTCCAGATTTTCCGTGATGTAACGATTCCGGCCCTGAAGCCATCAATCACAACATCAGTCATCACGAGGATGATAGCTGCAATACAGGTATGGTCGATATCTGTCATGGTTCTCGGCTATGGAAAGGCTCCGTTCCTGGTTGAAAGGATTGCTTTCTATATTGAAGAGGTTCCGGGGCTCAGTACAAGCAGCAAGCTTGCATACGCCTACTCGTTCTTCACGACAGTTGTTGTTCTTATTGCAACGGTATTCTATCTCAGAATTACGGGAAAGGATAAAAGGAGGAGTAGTCTATGAATAAAATGAATGTAGTTGAAAAGACACTTGTCGCCCTCACTGTGGCCTTCATGTGCCTGATAGTCATAATACCTCTTCTCTTCTTTGTTACAGTTGCGTTCTCCAATTCAATAGAAGTTAATTCATTCCCGAAGGCGATTTTTCCTTCTTTCTCCGTTACCGTCAAGATAGTCCCGGAGGAAGGTGGAAAGTACGAACTTTTGTATGACTACGGGAAAGGTGACGGATATGAGTCCATATTAACGAGCGCTAAGGCATCGAACTTCGAGAACCATTTCAGACGGCAGTACGGTATTGAGATATCGGGAGAGCAGCTTCTGGAGGATTGGAAAGTGACGAGGGAGAAGGGTGCGATGGAGTTCACCTATAAAAAGACTTTCTTCAATAACTTCAAACAGTTCTTCAAAGTCGTGCCGAATGCCGCAAGTGGATTGAAAAATAGTATCATCGTCTCAATATACACGATTGTTATATCGCTTGTGTTCGGATCTCTCGGAGGATACGCAATAGCTCGTTACAATTTCAAGGGAAGGGACGGGATAAATGTTGCACTTTTGATAGTCAGAATGTTTCCGACAGTCGGTATTTCCGTATCGATGGCCGTTCTGCTTATCAGAATGGGACTATTCGATACGATGTTGGGACTTGCGTTGATATATTCAGTTCCGAATATCGCACTTACGAGTTGGATTACATCTTCAATCTTTGTGGGAATCAGCAGGGAGATGGAGGAGGCATCCCTTATCTTCGGTGCAAACAGCTTCCAGACATTCAAGAACATCACGCTTCCTCTTGCATTTCCTGCAATGGCGGCCTCCAGTATGTACAGCTTCCTGACAGCCTGGAATGATACGATATCGGCATTGATTCTTACAAACAAGAACCAGACCCTTGCGCTTGTTGTATATAAGGCTATCGGAAGCACCTCGAGCGGCATCCAGTATGCAGCGGCGGGAAGTATCATACTTATTCTGCCTGCCCTTGTATTCACATTCATCATCCGCAGATACATCTCTCAGATGTGGGGCGGAGTAAAACTTTAACGGAGGAGAAAATGAGCTATCTCGACATAATTAATCTTGAGAAACGTTATTCAAAAAACGGTCCGCTTGTGGTGGACCGGATGGATATGCACATAAATAAAGGTGAGTTTGCTGTTTTCCTCGGACCTTCCGGGTGTGGAAAGACGACAACGCTGAGAATGATTGCAGGCCTCGAGGATGTCTCGGGAGGAGATATCCTGCTTGATGGTAAATCCATCATTAATCTTGCCCCGCGTGAGAGAGGTGTATCGATGATTTTCCAGAGCTATGCAGTCTGGCCTCACATGACAGTCTATGACAACATTGCGTATCCTCTGAAGCTTAAGAAGGTTCCGAAGAGCGAAATAAAGACGAGGGTTCTTGAAGCCGCGCGTGTTACGCAGATAGATAATCTACTTGATAGGTATCCTGCTGCTATGTCCGGCGGTCAGAGACAGCGTGTTGCCGTCTCCAGGGCGATTGTCGTTAATCCGACGCTCTTTTTAATGGATGAGCCCCTGTCGAACCTCGACGCAAAACTCCGCGTCAGCATGAGAACAGACCTCAAGGATATTCACACGAGGATGAATACGACAAGTATATTCGTCACTCATGACCAGAGTGAAGCGATGAGTCTTGCAGACCGCATTTTTATCATGAACAGGGGTAAAATCGAGCAGGTGGGAACGCCTGATGAGGTATACCATAAAAGCGCCACTAAGTTTGTTGCAGGCTTTATCGGAACACCTCCTACAAACTTCTTCTCAGGAGAAGTTGTAAAGACCGTGGAAGGGCTTAAGGTTAAGTCTGATGTTATCTCCTACACTGTTCCCTCTTCTTTCAAGGAGAGCCTTTCAAGTTACATCGGGAAGAAGGTTGATGTCGGTGTCAGGCCGGAGTTCTTCCAGATTGACAAATCCGAAAACGAGGTTTTTTCATCTGCTACTGTTCTTTTTATCGAGCAGCAGGGATCCCATGCCATCGTCATTGTCGATGTTGGGGGAAACCACGTGAAGATTATGACTACGGACTATGAGAATCTTTCCCGTGGTCAGAAGGTTGAGCTGAAAGTGGAACCACTCAAGGTGGGATTTTTTGATAAGGATACGGAGAATAGAATCTGTTGAGGAAGATATGAAAAGAGACTATTCATTTCTCGATAAACTTGAGAGGGGAATGTACTATTCCAAGAAGGCGTATGACAAAAAGCATATTCCGTCATATGACGAGGTAATAAGCTTCCTTCCATCTCCCTATATGTCTTCACATCCGCAGTGGAGGGAGTGCTATGACTATGCGGTGAAGGTGCTCTATAGGAATATCCATGAGCCGAAAGAGGGCAGTGGCTTTGTAAGTGCATTCGTCGATGCGGCATTCAATGCCGATATTTTCCTCTGGGATACGTCCTTTATGACGATGTTCTGCTCTCTTTTTCATCCCTATATTCCAGGAATCTGCTCTTTGGATAATTTCTACGCAAAGCAGTTCGACGACGGAGAAATTCCGAGAGAGATTGTAAGGGATACGGGCAAGGATATGCTTTTATGGGTCAACGCCTATAATAAGCCGCTCTATTCATATTTTCACAAGAACTATAAATACAGGGGCCTCTGGGAGTGCGGGAGTCTCGACTATGTGGACTTCTATAAGCCGGACCTCGGACATGTTCCTGAAAGAAACCCGTATTTGACACTCGACAATCTCAATCATCCCATTCTCTTCTTTGCAGAGTGGGTGAGCTATCGCCAGACAGGTGATATAAAAAGACTGAGTGATGTCTTCGAGCCTCTTTATCAATATTACAGAGCGCTTCACTATCATATCAGGCATACATCGGCGTTATATGTAACAGATTGGGCCAGCATGGATAACTCCACAAGAAACAAAGATTTGTTTCTTGCTGTAGATACCTCTTCCGAGATGGTCTTCTTTGCTCACACTCTTCTTTTGATTATTGATGAACTTGAAGCACATGGATTCGATATCAAAGATAAGAACGAGAGGAGAAAGACGCTTCTCTTTGAAAGCAGTGAGACGAAAGACGCCATAAACAGATATATGTGGGATGAGAGAACCGGATTCTATTATGACCTGGACAGGAATATGAATAGAATTCCAATCAAGACTGCAGCTGCATTCTGGACGATTATTTCTGGCGTGGCAGATGAGACGCAGTTGAAAAGGCTTTCTTTATGGCTTGATGACACTGCATCATTTAAACGTCTCCACCGTGTTCCTGTTCTTGCAGCAGATGAGGAGAGCTATGATCCAAACGGCAATTATTGGCGGGGCTCCGTGTGGGCACCGATAAATGCAATGGTTGTCCTGGGACTTACTGAAAGAGGGTATAGAGAGCAGGCGGAGGCAATAGCTCTCAATGACCTTGATGCCGTCACGAATGTATTCAAATCGACCGGAACGATATGGGAGAACTACCCTGCAGATAACCTTACAAAAGGCTACTCGGATCATCCCGATATGGTCGGCTGGTCGGGTATGGCTCCCATACTTTTCTTCATACGTTATGGTGTGGGACTTGAATCAGGAAATGATGGGCTTGTCTGGTACCTTAAAAAAGAGGCGCTTAAAAAGGGAAGTATCGGATGCACAAACTATTGGTGGAAGGAAAAAACGGCCTCATTTGATGCGTCGGTAGTGGATGGAAAGGTCGTCATCACCGTTCGAAGCGCATATGACTTCGATTTTCTCCTCAATCTTGATGGAGAGATGAAGAGGATTTCCGTCAATGGAAACAAGAGAGTAGAGATTTAGACAATGATTAAATTGCTTGTATATGGAGACAGCCTCTCCAACGGGAACCACGGAGAGGGGGCTTATTATCCACTATTTGAAAAGAAAGGTATAAGTGTGACAAATAGAGCTGTGGGCTCATCGGGACTCTGCCGTAATACGCCATCCTCGATGCTCAGTCAATTGGAAAAATATGATGACAGAGATTACGATGTTGTACTTGTCTGGCATGGTACCAACGATTGGTATTGGGGAAGCGCAATGGATGAATTCGCTTATTCGATAAGAGCGGCAGTTGAAATTATCAGAGAGCGTAATCCCTTTGCCCTAATCCTCTGGTGCGGCCCCTTGTACCGTTATGAAGCTCCTGATGGAAAAAGTGATAGGGTTAGTGCTTTCGAGAGCGGTAACAAAGTCGGATTCACACTTTCGGATTATAGAGATACTCTAGAAAAAGAGTGTCTTCTATTGGGTATCAACTATGTTGAGATGAATTCTCTTATACAGATTCACAATGGCAATAGAGAAGAGTTTCTTGAAGACCTTGTACACCCGAATAAGAAAGGTTATGAGAGAATCGGGAGAGCTCTTCTTTCGGAAATAGGAAAACTTGTATTTATTAGAAGCGGGGAGCTCCTATGACCTATACACTCTCCTCTCTCAAGGAAGATGAACTACTTGAAATTTTGTCTTTCTCCGAAGGGATGGATGATGTAACAATCATTCTTCCCCCGGGAGAGCTTAATCTCAAAAAGACACTGTCTTTCAGAACAAAAGCAATTTCACATGACGACGGATGCGGAGAAGTTGAGGAAAAGGAAGCCCATATTTTCATCAAAGGGAGAAAGAACTTTACTCTCAAGGGAAGTGGAAGAGGAGAGACGGTGCTTCTTGCTCATAATGACGGCAAAGCGCAAACGCTGAAGCCCTCTGCATTATGGTGTGAGGAGTGTGACGGTTTGAGAGTGGAAAATCTTACCTTCGGTTTTGATAGCCCCACGACTTTTTTCGGCACTGTAACAGGAAAGGAGGAAGATAAAATCCTCATCAAGCCCGGACACAATGATTATCCGTCTGTTCTTCCCTGTTATTGTATGAACCGCTTTTGTGACGGGGCGTTGACGGGAGCCTCCCTTACAATCGGATTTGGTCTTGATAAAACAATGAAGAAGAGAGGCGACGGCTTATTTGTACTCGAAGATAAGGAAATTGCTGACAAAGTTACTAGCGGCGACAATCTTTCCTGGCATCTAGCAGGACTTACGGACTTTCTTATCTATATCGGCAATATGAGGAACCTGACTCTCAATAACATAAGAGTTTTTGATGCATCCGGATTCGGAATTCTTACCGAGAGTGTGGAGAATATAGATGCTGACCATGTAGTTGTTAAACCTAGGGAAGGCTACCAGAGTGTATCACGTGACGGCTGGAAAATCTTCAGATGCTCCGGACGGGTAACTGTCACTTCCTCTCATTTTGAGGGGACAAGAATGGACGGGCAGAATGTTCATACGAACTATATGACTATAAAAGATATCTCAGGCAATACGGTGAGTGCGGAGTTGAAATATTGCCCGACTCTGCTGAAAGAGAGAACCTTTGTTACATTTTATGGACCGTATAAGAAAGGAAGGGCAGAGATAAAGGCATGGAAGATTCTCTCTTCCGAGTTTCGTGAAACAGGAGAGGAAAACGCTGATGGGGCCGCAAAGGCTGTTGTCGGCAGGAGTAACAGATATAACACCTATTCAATAACATTTGACAGCACTCCGTCATCAATCAATGTCGGTGATACTCTTGTTCCTGATTGTATGAATGTTGATGAGTACCATATCAGCGGTTCGGTATTCAGAAACATAGCAGGAGCGGCAAACATGGTCAGGGCTCAGAGGGCTTTGATTGAGGGAAATACCTATGAAAACATCATGAACTCCGCAGTTTTAATCGGCGCGGAGTGGCATACACACTGCGAAGGCGTTAATCCCTCTTGTGTAACCGTCAGAGACTGTACATTCATCAACACCGGGTTCGTCCCCCGTTACGGTAGAAGAGGGCGTGGGGCAGTTGCTGCGGTTGCGGAAGGGTTTTCTGACGAGAAGGTGATTGGATGTGTTACTGTATCCGGCTCTATCTTCTCCAGCAGAGAGAAGGCGTATGAAAACTTCAATGCAGAAAAATTTGAATTCAATAACAACAGATATCTCTATACAAAGGAAGGAATATGAGAAAAGAATTGGTCAGAGAAAAGCTTGAACTTATCTATAAGGATCCCGCGGTTGTGGAAAAGGCTTTTTCTCTTCTTGAAAGTAAACTTGCTTTTTTTCAACCCTTAAGGGCGAAGAATGGTCTCAGCGAGAAGGACAGTATACTTATTACATATGCCGACTCCGTGAAAATAGAAGGAGAAAAACCTCTTGTGACGCTTGGTAGGTTTCTTGAAAAGTATGTTGGTGACAGTATCTGCACCGTGCATATTCTTCCGTTCTTCCCATATACATCGGATGATGGATTTTCGATTGTCGACTACCTCACTGTCAATCCGGAATTCGGAGATTGGGAAGACATAGATAGAATCTCATCACGCTATGGTCTCATGATAGACAGTGTTGCAAACCATGTTTCTCAATCGAGCATGTGGTTCAAGAAATATCTGGAATGTGAGAAACCTTACACCGATTATTTTATTACAGCAGACCCTGCTGCGGATTACAGTTCTGTGACAAGACCCCGGGTTCTTCCTCTTCTTACCAAATTCGAGACAAAGGAAGGGGAGAAATATCTCTGGACGACATTCAGCAGTGACCAGATTGACCTCAATTACAGGTGCCCGGAACTTCTTGTGGATGTAATCATGTCTGTCCTTGGTTATGCTTCGCACGGTGCAAGATTCATCCGCCTCGATGCTATCGGCTTCATTTGGAAAGAAATGGGGACAACATGTATGCACCTTCCCGAGTGCCATGAGATAATCAAGCTCATAAGAATACTACTCGAGGACTATGCTCCCGGCGTGATGCTTATCACGGAGACTAATGTTCCACAGAAAGATAATGTCAGTTATTTCGGGGCCGGGGACGAGGCCATGATGGTTTACCAATTCCCTCTTCCTCCTCTTGTAATGTTCACTCTTCTTTCGGGAGATTGTACAAGACTCTCCTCATGGCTTAAAACCCTTTATAAGCCTGAAGGTAAGGCGACATACTTCAATTTTCTTTCCTCTCATGATGGCATAGGACTTAGGCCTGTCGATGGAATATTGACGGAGGATGAAATAAACTACCTTGTCGAGTCATGCCTGAGTAACGGAGGAAGGGTCTCATATAAGAACAACGGGGACGGGACGCAGAGTCCGTATGAACTAAATATAATGTACCTCGATTCACTCAGAAGCAAAAATGATTCGGATGAAATGCTGAGGAAGAAGTTTCTAGCCTCAATGACGATACTTCTCTCCCTTCAGGGTGTACCGGGTATCTACTACCATTCGCTTCTGGGCTCCAGAAACGATATAAAAGGAATGACTGACTCCGGCCTACCGAGAAGAATCAACAGGGAAAAGTTGCAATACACCAGGTTAACTGAAGAACTTGACGACGAATCATCGACAAGAAGTATTGTCTTCTCCTCATTGAAGAACATGCTTGAAAAAAGAAAGAGGTGTGACGCATTCAGCCCGTATGCCACGCAGGAAATACTCGACAAGGGTGGGAGGGTTTTTGCAATAAGAAGAAAGGGGGAAAAGAAAAGTGTGACTGTTCTTGTCAATGTTTCATCCTCCGGGGTGGAAATCATAGAAAACGGAATATGGGGGAAGGACCTCATAAGTGGAAGGAAATTTAACTCTCTATTCACCATGGAGCCGTATGAGTGTCTATGGATAGAAGAGGAGTAAGGAGAAAATAAGGAATGAAAAAGCTGATTTGTACAGAGCCCCATGTAGCGGTTCTCAAAGATTATGAAGACAGAGTAATAAATTCTGACGAAGTAAGGGTGAAAGTTGACTTTGCTTCCCCCAAACATGGAACGGAGATGGCTGACTTTGCAGGAAAAACTCCATTCATCGACGGAAAGTTCGACCCCGAGTGGCAGGTGTTCATGGAGAGGGGAAAGGATGAACCGAGAGGGGTCATTTACGGCGATATGCCACTGGGCAATATGTTTGTCGGCCATATTATAGAGTGTGGAAAGGATGTGACTCAGTTCAAGGTTGGAGACCGTGTCTGTTCATACGGAGCGATTAGGGAGACAGAGATAGTAAAGGCTGTAAACAATTATAAACTCAGGAAGATGAAGGAGACTGATTCTGCTCTCAACGCAGTCTGCTACGATCCCGCGCAGTTCGCTCTCGGCGCAATCAGAGACGGCAATGTACGTCCCGGCGACAACGTTGCAGTTTTCGGCCTCGGGGCAATCGGCCTCATCGGGGTTCAGATTGCTTCCAAGCTGGGAGCCAGGGTTATTGCTTTCGACCCGATTGAGAGAAGAAGGGATGTTGCCATGAAGCTCGGCGCCATAGCCTCATTCGATTCGACAAAAATCGACGCAGGAATAAAGATAAAGGAGCTTACAGATAAGAGAGGTGCTGATGTCATCTTTGAGTCTAGTGGCAGCATGTATGCACTTCAGGCTGCATTCAAAGGTCTTGCATACGGCGGAACAATCAGCTACGGTGCATTTGCCAAGCCGTTCCCAGCCGGTCTCTGGCTTGGGGAGGAGGCACACTTTAATAATGCGAAGGTTGTGTTTACAAGGGCCTGCAGTGAGCCCAATCCCGATTATCCGAGATGGAACCGTCATCGTATTGAAGATGTCTGCTGGGATATGCTGATGTCGGGATACCTTGATTGCAGCGATATAATATATCCTATAGTGGACTTCAATTCTTCTGCAGAGGCGTTCTGCCACTATGTAGATAGATGTCCTGAAGAGTCAATCAAGCTCGGCGTTACATTCAAAAAGGAGGATTGAAATGTTACTTGGAACACAGAATCAGGGCTTCATGCCTGAAAAACTCAGCGATAAGTTCAGATGTG
This sequence comes from Eggerthellaceae bacterium, assembly GCA_963646155.1. Taxonomy (GTDB): domain Bacteria; phylum Spirochaetota; class Spirochaetia; order Sphaerochaetales; family Sphaerochaetaceae; genus Ornithospirochaeta. The sequence continues at coordinate 30,266 of CAVIUT010000015.1, forward strand.
TCAGGGAGATGGGCTTCGACGCATTCGAAATTGATGGTAGTTACATCCTCAATGACCTTGATGGAGTAAAGAGGGCGATTGATGAAACCGGGCTCAGGGTATCTTCCGTATGTGGAGGTTATCGTGGATGGATTGGTGATTTCATCGAGGAGAGAAGACTCAACTGCATAAAGGATATTTCTCAAATACTCAGAAAGCTTCCCGAAATAGGAGCAAGCGGTATTGTTGTACCGGCTGCCTGGGGTATGTTTACATACCGCCTGCCACCGCATGTCAGTCCGAGAAGTAAGGAAGGTGATAGAGCGGCAATTCTTGATTCTCTATTCAAGCTCGATAAAGTTGCCTCCGATAACGGGGTCTATCTTTATCTCGAGCCACTTAATAGATATCAGGACCATATGCTCAATACAGCATCCGATGCTGTCTCAATTATAGATGAGGGGAAGTTTAAGAATGTAAAAATGACATTTGACTTTTATCATATGTCGATAGAAGAAGATGATATGACACTCACCCTCACGAGCTATAAGGATTACATAGGTCATATCCATGTTGCCGAGAACCATCGTTATCAGCCGGGAACGGGAGCAATAGATTTCAAGAAGCACTTCGCTACATTGAAGAAGATAGGGTATGACGGAGCGATTGTCGTGGAATGCAGAATCAGGGCGGATAATCCTGCTCTGGCTTATGCTGAATCAGAGAAATATCTGAGACAATGCTGGGGGGAGTGATTGTGATTAAAGCAGCGATAATCGGCGCGGGGAATATAGCAAAGACGGCACACATTCCCTCTTACAGGAAAGAGGCGGATGTTGAGATAGTCGGTATCTCGGATGTAAATTATGAAGCGGCCAGAAAGACGGCAGAGGAATTTGAAATTCCTTCTGCGTTTTCGGATGCCGGGAAGATGATTTCGTCCCTCAAACCCGATGTTGTCAGTATATGTGTACCGAATAAGTTTCATTACCCTCTTACGATGATGGCTCTGGAGAATGGATGTAATGTTTTCTGCGAAAAACCACCTTCTCTTACCCTTCTTGAAGCGTGTGAGATGGAAAAGAAGGCTCAAGAGAAGGGGAAAGTTCTCTATTACGGCTTCCAGAATAGATTCACCTCTGAATATGAAAAAGCAGAAGAATATAGAAAACAACTGGGGCGTATTACACACTCAAAGGCCGTATGGCTACGTCGGAGGGGAATTCCGGGATGGGGTGTATTCACAAATAAGGATATCCAGGGAGGTGGCCCTTTGATGGATATCGGGGTACATATAATCGATATGACGCTCTCTCTTCTCGGTTATCCTGAGATAAACTATGTCTCAGCCACAATGTCGGATGATATCGGCAAAAGGGGTGGAAATGGTGATTTCGGTCCCTGGGACGGAGGAAAGTATACAGTTGAAGATAGTCTTTTCGGCTTCATTGTATTCAAGGACGGAACAAGTCTCTGCCTTGAGACCTCTTTCGCCATTAACCAGAAAGACAAGAATGAAAAGAATATCATCCTGTACGGCACCGATGCTTCCCTCTCCCTTTTTCCTTTCGAGCTCTATAGAAATGGTATCATAGAACAAATAGAGACTGAAAAGAAGGATGAGAGAGCATCTCTTATGAGCAATTTCATAGAATCTGTGAGAGGCAATGAAAAACCAAGAATAACACCTCGAGAGGGAACATGGGTTCAGGCTGTAATTGAAGCATTGTATCTTTCTGCTGAGACAAACTCTCCTATAAGAATGTAGTGGTGGGTGTAGGGAGGTAGAGCTTCTCTTTGAGTTATGAATTACCTTATTGTTGGATGATGCCGGCTTCGTGCTCAATAAACTGCGGGCGGCCGATTCAATTTTAGGTGGCGAATCAACTAGAGCTTTTATCTTCACTCGCTTGTCCGGTGCATCCAACAATATACAAAACGTGCAATGTGAGAGTAAATGACGGCGATTCATATGCCAGACCAACGGTGAGGGCATTTCTATTTCTGGTTGGCTGAGGTTAAGTGTAGCCAGCTGGTGTTTTCATAAGCGTTAGATTGCCTTGGCGTCGGGTTTGAAGTGGCATAAATATACCTCGGAATTGACAGTTTGGGCTTGTATTGTTTTTGCAGGTTTTGCTGTGAGCATATCCTATGAGTGATGCATTGCCTTACTTAATAGCTAATAAGCACCTTGTTCATTTCTACGAGAATGTTCGCGGCTACAGGAAAATTACGGAGCGTGACTCTGACACCAATGAAACAAAGTATCTGAAGTTCATCTAATGTTTCATAATTAAAATTATTTTTAAAAACTCCAAGTGAGTCTGTTTTTTTCTTACCCATGAAAGGAGATACAATCGAAGGCAATGGCAAAAAAGATGGCCTCGACTCTCGATTCTACGGCAACACTGTTCATATGAGAAGGAGATAGCATCAAATGATTTTTTTTCATAGGCTCCCTTAGTTTTTGGCTAACTGACTCCTGACGGGAGAATGAGAGAAAAATAGAAGATAAACCCCATGAATGAAGAACCCATAAAGATTGTTAATGAACACTTTGAAGTGTTATGTTTGCTAATAGGGAGCGTATTGAATGGAGTAAAAAGAGAAAGTATTGTATTATTGCCTAAGAGGAGTGACACGGGTATGAAGATGCTTCCAATTGGAATTGAGGACTTCAAGGAA
>CAVIUT010000016.1:0-31166 GCA_963646155.1 Eggerthellaceae bacterium
ATTCAGGGACGCAGTTATTGCGGCATCTGACTATTATCAGGTCAGTCCTTCAATTGTTGAGAAGGATTATTTCGTCACAATTGTTCTGGAAAGAATTAGGGAATATGTTCCTGGAATTTTGTTCAAAGGTGGAACAAGTCTTTCGAAGTGTTTTAAGGTTATAAAAAGGTTCTCGGAAGACATTGACTTAACACTGGATGAAGAACATTTCACTCAAAGCAATAAGAGGAAAGCTAACAAGGCTGTGATAGCTTTATGCGATGATTTGGGTTTCAAAATACAGAACAGGGAGCAGGTTGAACAGCATAGTCATGGGAATTACAACTGCTACAATATTGAATACCCGTTAATGTTCAGTTCCTATGGGATAAAGTCTTCTCTAAAGCTTGAAATGACTTTTATTCAAAAGGCATATCCCGCAACGAAAAAAATGGCAAATTCAATCATCGGAGAATATTTGACGTCAATCAGCCAGGAGAAATTGCTTCCAGAATTTCACCTTGAACCATTTCCTGTCGATGTTCAGTCGCTAGAGAGAACATTTGTGGATAAAGTGTTTGCGTTATGTGATTATTACATGCGTGGAGAAGTCTTGAGGCAATCAAGGCATATTTACGATTTGAACAAGTTGATGACAGTTATAGAATGGAGCGCAATGCCTGAACTTGTGGCAGAGGTTAGAAATGATAGAAGGCGTAACAAAACCTGTGTATCTGCTCAGCCGGGTGTGTCGATACCGCAGACGCTACTGGAAATCATTGAAAAAGAGTATTACAGGAAAGATTACGAATCTGTCACATCGGCGTTGCTTAACGAGGATGTAAGCTATGAGAATGCGATATCAACATTGAAGAGAATAGCAGAGGACTCGTTATTTGATGAATAGGATTTCGGTCTGACCACGACTTACAATTTTATTTGCAAAACTGATTTGCATACCCCCCCAGACTGTCCGAAAATAGATTTTTTGGCTTTACCGGACGCTAAATCTAGCGTGTCAAATCCAATATCAGCACCATATTTAGAGTGGCCATCTTTTTGATTTTTTATTTTAGGACAGCCTCCCCCACACACAAAGCTGTGGGGGAAATATTCTACATATCTCTTGATCACTCGTATGAAAGTGCCTGTATAGGATCGAGTGACGATGCCTTTGCTGCAGGGTACCATCCGAAGAAGATTCCGACTCCTGAAGAGAACAACAGCGAAAGTACCATCGAAACAACGGAAAGCTTGAGAGCATATGATAATGCCGAAGCAACAATGTAGCTTACCAAAACTCCAAAAACAATTCCGAATACACCTCCGAAGACGGAAAGTACCACGGCCTCGACAAGGAACTGGTGCCTGATTGTTCTCGGGGTCGCTCCGAGAGCCTTTCTTATTCCAATCTCTTTCGTTCTCTCGACTACCGTTACAAGCATGATGTTCATAATCCCGATTCCACCTACCACGAGCGATATCGCGGCAATGGCGGACAGGAATGTTGTGAGGGTTTCCATAATCGAGTTTGCCATATCTACAAATTCCTGTGCCGTAGACACCATATACTCGCTCTGAGAAGCGATTCCAGACATGTACGCTTTAACTTCCGACGCAACATCGGTAGCCACGTAGTCATCGCCGACAAGAAAATAGTAAGTCGAAATGCTCGTATCCTTCCTTATGTTCTGAGTAAATGTATAGTACGGAATGTAGATATTGCTGTTTGTGTCAGTTGTGCTTGACTCGGATGTATCTTCAAGAACAGCTACAACTCTGTACGACTTGGACTGTGTTCTGAAAATCGAAACATAATTTCCGAGTGCATCTCCTCCGGGAAACAAATCCTGAGCAACGTCGTAGCCCAAAACCACAACGCGGTCGCGTTCCATGTTATCTTCCCTTGTGAAGAATGATCCGTCCATAATCTCAAGCTTACTCATCTCTCCGTATGATGATGATACGCCGTAAACACTGACGGACTTTGACTCTTGATTATGCCTCACGACAGCGCTTCCCGTAGACAGGACGGAAACGTCTTCTATTCCCATTATCTTATCTTTGATTGTGTATGCAAGATCCTCATCAAAGACGGTGCTCTCGCCAAAGTTGCGCAGTGTCACAAGGTCCATACCTGAGAGATTCATATCACTATTGATGGAGTCTTTGACGCTTTCACCCAGCGTCATTATGGCGACAACAGATCCGACTCCTATGACAATTCCAAGAAGTGAGAGAAAGGTTCTCATCTTACTTGTAACCATACTTTTGAATGCCAGTTTAAAGTTCTCGAGTAACATCTTCTTCCACTATCCTTCCGTCCTGCAGGAAAATTCTCTCCGGGCACTGCAGGCCCAGTTTCCTGTCGTGGGTGACAAATACAATAGTTCGACCTTCCTCATTCAATTCCTGGAAAAGTCCCATAACTTCCCTGCCTGTTTTTGTATCGAGGGCCCCGGTAGGCTCATCGGCAAGGAGAATATCCGGGTCATTGACAAGTGCACGTGCTATTGCGACCCTCTGTTTCTGCCCTCCCGATAATTCGCTCGGCAGATGTTTCATCCTCTCTTTAAGTCCGACTTTTTCCAGCATTGCCTCGGCTTTTTCTTTTCTTTCCTTGTGAGGAACAAGAGAATAGACCATCGGTGTCATGACATTCTCGAGTGCCGTAAGTTTACCCAGGAGGTTGAACTGCTGGAAGATGAAGCCTATCTTCTGGTTTCTGAGGAACGCCAGTTCATCTTCTTCCATTCCATTCGTTAACTCTCCTCCGATTGTAATGTATCCGCTTGTTGGTGTGTCGAGGCACCCGATCAGATTCATCAGTGTCGACTTACCACTTCCGGAAGGGCCCATTATGGCAGTGAACGAACCTCTCTGTATGGTAAGAGATACATCCTCAAGTGCCTTTACAAGGTATTCCCCGACGAGGTAGTAGCGTCTGACATTAACAAGTTCTATGACACTTGACCCCATCAGAATCCTCCGAAGGACAAGCCTTCACTGTTAGATACCTGGTATACGACAACCTCTCCTTCACTGAGGCCTGAAAGTACCTGGCTGTACCCTTCTCCAAGATAGGAGACGGTGACAGTTCTGGTTTCTGTCGAGCCGTCGGCTTTTTTAACTTTGACGCTGGTCACTCCTCCGCGCGCTGTAGATACTGCAGTGGATGGGATAAGCAGAAGTTCAACATCCTGCTCGAGGTCGATGGAGCCTGTGAATGTAAATCCAGTCCTCAATCCTGACGGCGGTTCATCGATTGTCATCTCAACATCAACGACTCCCATTCCCTGTGATGTGTATCTACCTTCCATCGGAATATACGAAACATAGGCACTTACACTTTTACCCGGAATTGAGTCGAAGGCGAGGGTCGCTGTCTGTCCCTCCTCGATGTACTGCATGTCGATCTCGTCGATTTCTACGGTTGTCTTGAGCTTCGAGACATCAATCACAGTGATTACTGTCTTACCGGCATCCACATAGTCGTTAACGCTTATGCTGACATCAGAAACAATGCCGTCGAAGTTCGCAGTCAACTTTGTATTGGAGAGGTTCTCCTCAGCATTGGTCTTCTGGAGCTCTAATGATTCGAGTTCGCTCAGGGAGCCTGTAATCTTGGCCTCTGCTATCTTGTTTTCAATCTCTTTAAGTTTATATTGCTTTTCCGAGTCATCGATTGTGGCAAGTACCTGTCCCTTTGTAACTGTGTCACCGACCTTTACGAATACCGCAGTGACACCACCGGAAGTGCGGAAGTTTGCTTCCTGCTTTTCATAAGCCACAACGTTACCCGAGATATCTATAGACTTCACGTAATTAGATCTTGTCACAGTATATTCTATGTTGTTGTTGGCATTCTGGAGAGCCGCTATCTTAGCTTCGCTGTCTTTTTTCATTTTCAAGAACCAGAAGAGCACGAGGGCGACGATGAATATGACGACAAGCCAGCCTACGAGGCTCTTGATTCTTTTCCGTCTTTTTCTTGCAGCCTGTGCCTGGCGCAGCTTCTGTTCCTGTCTCTCGCTTTCACTTAAAACAACTTCTTCTTTCTCATCCATCATTTTTTTATCCTTATATGTTATAGTGCAAAGATTGCCAAATCACGCTCGAGTGAGAGGCCTTCAATTATTGTAAGTGTATAGTCAGTTTCGCTTTTTGCGTAACTGATTTTTGCGCTCTTTAAATTCTCTTCTGTTTCGAGCCCGAGGTCGTAAAGAGCCTGGGTATTATCCAGAAGAAGCTTCTGATATTCTTTTTCGTTTTCAGCTTCCTTGAGATTTGTATTCCACTCAATAATTTTCAGTGCATAGCTCGCTGCTTCCGCCTCATAATTCGAGAGCACTGAAAGGTAGTTGTTTGAAGCAAGTTGAGAATTAACTAGTGCTTTTCTCACAGCCCTGTCAGAACTCGATGTGTCGTTATGCCAGCTCCCGGAAATCGTAACTGTAGGTGTTGTCTTCCCTTCTGTTGTAATTTCCAGGCCCGGAGTAACGGTAACATCCCAGTTTTTTGCATTGTATCCGGCTGTACCACTTATTGTGAATGTTTTTGTATACTGCGAGTAATCTCCCGAAATGGACGCAAAGAGTGAAGAAGGACTGGCGTCAGCCACTGCCTTCTTATATGCCTCTTCACTCTGCTCCGCACTGAGGGAGGCGGAGAGTACTTCTGTGTTTCCGTTCTCGTATTTAGTAAGGGTAAGGACAGGGGCAGTCAAATCTTCAATTCCGTCCCACTCCAGTCCTGTCAGATTCTTATATTGAGTAAGCAGCTGGTTATACTGTTCCTCCGAGGCTTCGAGAGAACTCTTGAGAGAGTTGAGTCTGTTGAGTGTGCTTTTGTACACACTTGACTCTTCAGAGTATGTTTTGAGTGCGACAAGTTTGTCGAAAACTTTCTGCTGCTTTTCAACTTCGAATTTTGAGCTCTCCAGACCGCTTTCGGCATTCAATATTGATTTTATTGTCGAGAGGACAGTTTTTTCAAAGTTCAGCTCCTTCTCTTTACTGCTGCGCTCAGTTTCATATTTTTGTGAAGCATAGTTCAAATCTTCCGACTTATCCTTCGAGTAGGATGTGAAGTCGAATGTATGACTGACTCCAAGCCCTGCCGTGAATTTTGTTTCACCTGTCTTATACATTGTCGTAAGTGAGGTTTTCCCTGTAAAAGTGGTATTACCATCATCGGGAAGCGAGACAGAGACGCTGGAGATATTTACATTTATCCCATTAAGTTCTTTATTATCGGCATTAATGAGTGGATTTATATTGCCATTAACGCTCACACTGACTTTGTCATCTTCTTCAAGTTCGGAAAGAGAAATGAGACTAGTCTGATAATTCAGTACATTGTTCTGATATGTCAGGCTGTTTTCCTTCGCGCTTTCGATTATCTCGTCAAGTGTCGATGCCCCGGCTGACAAAAGTACGGCCGTCATCAACAAAAAAATAGTTATCAAGCTTTTCTTCATGATAGTTATTATCCTTATTTTGAGTATTAGGTAAATATTGGACAGGGTAAATACAATAAATATTCATAAAACTGTCGGATATTCTCCCACTTTCCCCGGTTATGCCTATCCGCTTCACAGTGCATATCCGGGATTATAATGGTTCCCCTCCTTGCCTTATGTAGATACGCTTTTCAATACTTCATTGTTAGCCCTCTACGATAAGGATTCTCGCGGTCAATAATAAACGTCCTTCACTCTCTTTTCATGCTTTTCTCGGAATCGGCGTGAATGATGGAGAAATTGGTTATTATCTTTTCTCTTTTATTATTTTCCTCTTAGTCTTATCATCGGTGTATGGACATATTTAAGATTAAGGGTGTTATTAAAAATTATGACTGGGGAACAGATGATTATCTCTATTCTCTTGTCGGTGGATCTAAGGATAAGAAACAGGCTGAATACTGGATGGGGACCCATCCCTCAGGGGAGGCTGAAACAGAGAGCGGGGCGAAATTGAGCTCAGCCATCGGACACTCTCTTCCGTTCCTTTTCAAGGTATTGAGTATTGCTTCTCCCCTTTCGCTGCAGTGTCATCCCGATAAAAAGCAGGCGGTGGACGGCTGGAAGAGGGAAGAGGAGAAGAGAAAGAAAGGAGAAGCGTATAATTACCAGGATGACAATGAGAAGGCCGAAATCCTTTCCGCAGTCACCCCCGTCACTGCACTATGCGGCTTTAAAGAGTTTGATGAGATAGTATCATCACTGAAGGCGGTGATACCTCTTACATTTAGAAAGTACCTTGCCCGGTATTCTTCCATAAAGGAGCTCTTTTTAGGGTTGTTCACGGCCGATAGAAAGGTGAAGGACGAAATATTAAACGAGCTTGATGGATATATATCATCCTCGAATGATCCCCTTTTGGACGGCGAGTGGCTGACTGAGCGCGGGATTATTAGAAAGACACTTGATAAGTATCCCGGGGATATAGGCTCGGTTTTTCCGCTCATGATGAATATCGTGCGCTTGAAGCCGTTTGATGCACTTTATCTTAAACCTGATACACTCCACGCTTATCTCAAGGGAAACGGCATCGAACTCATGACTGCATCCGACAATGTCCTGCGTGGCGGCCTAACTCCCAAACGCGTGGATATCGCCGAACTCGGGAGGATAATGTACTTCGGCCCGACCAAAGCCGAGAGGGTGGAGGAGAAAGAAGAGAACGGGATTCTCTGGTACCTCAGTCCAAGTCCCGACTTCTCTCTCGGTGTTGTGAAGGAAAAAGCCACAGCTGGGTTGAATAACGACTCTATAGTTCTTTCTCTTGGAGAAAGTGCAGTAAAATGTGGCGTTGAGACTATTGTTCTCAAAAAGGGCGAATGTGCTTTTATACCAGGAGATGGGAAAAAAGTTGAAATTGAAACAGATTCCTCCTTATATATTGCAACATCCGTAAGGAATGAAAACTGATGGAGTATGTCGCAATAGACTTCGAGACGGCGTCTGCTTTGAGAGACTCGGCGTGCTCGATAGGGCTAGTCCTTTTCGACAGTGAAGGTAACAAAATCGACTCATATTATTCCCTTATAAGGCCTCCTGTTCTGCGCTTTGACGATGTATGCACATCTGTTCACCACCTGAAAGAGTGTGATATTTCATCAAGTCCCTCGTTCAAGGAAATATGGGGCGATGTTTCATCTTTCATCTCGTCGCGCCCTCTTGTTGCCCATAATGCCCAGTTCGACATGGGAGTTTTATCCCACACCCTCCACTCATGGGGCCTCGAATGCCCGGCTTATGATTACTATTGTACGCTTTCTCTATCGCGTAAGCTCTGGAAGGGAAGGCCCAGTTACGCCCTCACTAGTTTATCCGAGGAGCTCGGGTGGACATATGATGCCCATAATGCCCTCTCAGACGCCGAGGCATGCGGTAAGCTCTTTTCCCGTCTCTGCGGAGATGTGCTCTATAGTGATGATATTACCCGTGCCTTCTTCTCCCGTATCTACAAGAAGGGGGAGAAGCACCGCTTTCCGGAGAAACTGAAGGCTGTGGAGGATTAGGCTCTTTTGAAGAGTTTGAGCTTTATCCCCAATAACGGCCAGAGAAACATCTCCCATAGGATAAGTAAAACGTAGGCCAGTGTTTTGAAGAACCTATGCATCACACCTATGCTTCCGATTCCCACGAGTGTCACCAGTGCGCCGAAAGAAAGGCTCAATGCATAGCAGAGTAATATCTTAAGCCATCCATCCTGACGGGCGAAGTTGACATATTTCTTTTCACAGACCGTTGCCACCATAACAGAGCCCCAGCATGAAAAGGCTGTAGCTATGTCCTTATAAAGTGTTTCGTTGAGAATACCACTATCTATAAGGACGCTTATTACCAGCGCCCCGATGATTGCTATGGGAGATACATAATATGTAATCTTCTTCATCTTCTGTTCATCGTCATAAAGAGAAAGAAATACCGGGTACAAAGTTGAGACAGCAAGTCCTATTGTAATACCGAAGATGATATCGAGCGGCCAGTGCACGCCGAGATATATTCTCGAGAGCGGGATAAGTACCATGAGGACAACAGATATTATTCGTACGGCCTTGTTCCTGAATGCCCTGTAAATCGAGCCGTATAAGACCCCGGCTGTCGTCGAATGTCCCGACGGGAAGGAATATCCAGAGGCAGTGCTCTCCCTGAGGGGGATGATATCGTCCGGGTATTTGACCCACGGACGCGGAATACGGAATATGACTTTAAGGGTGTTGTTGACGACAGTTCCCGTCATGACGCTCACACCGATGGCAAAGCCTTTTTTCTTATCGATGGCATAATATATAAAGAAGATTATAAGAACTGTAGCGCCACCTTCGCCGAGGAAGGTTATCGCCTCGGCAAGAGAGGAAAGAAACGGAACTCTCAAACCCTGGAAGAAAACCATTACGGGCTTTTGAATCTTGAGAAGATAATCAATCATTATTTTCCTCCTTTAATTCACATCCGTACTTGAGTAGAAGTGATGTGATTATAAACATCACACCGAGTGCAATCGAGCCCGGAAATTGAAAATTAACTTCATCAATCTCAGAAGAGGCGAAATTAAAGATAAGAAATGACAAGGTGTTTGTCAGAGCGGCAGCTATTATGGAGTACAGGCCGAGGCGGAAGAGACTCTTTGCGCCCTCCCGGGTAAACGGTGTTCCTCTCTCAAGTTCAAGGGAGAAGTACTTTTCTGCCTTAAAGCTTAAGAAAAGCTCTCCGATAAGGGATATTGCCGTTACCAATATAAAGAGGTAGATAGACGATGATGAGTAGCCGTATTTAACGAATATTCTCTCTATCTTCTCATCCGGTCCGCCCTTAACGAAGAGGTATAGAGCAGATATTACAAGCGCTACTATTCCTACTGCGCTCAAAATAAAGAAAATCCTACTTAGTATTTTCCCGGCTTTGTGAAGCGCATCTATTTTGTCGATTGTTGTTTTCATTGCCTAATCATAAAAGAATGAAGAGGGGAGTGTAAACATTGCGATTTTGCCCCTTATCTATTGACGAAAGCGGGAAAGGCGGCGATTATATTGTTGACACTAAATGAAAAAGTGTAAGAAACAACTGCATTAATTTCTTATAATTAAGTTAATTAGTGTGTAAATGTTATAATTGCCAAACAATTTCTGTTAAATTTTCTGTAAAAATGTTGAATAAAAATACATAAAACTGTATATTGCTATCCAAGATTTTATATCTATTAGGAGTCTATTTATTATGAAGAAGTTTCTCGCTTTAATGTTGGTTGCTTTTGCTGCAGTGTCAATGTGTTTTGCAGCAGGAAGCAGTGAAAGCGCATCCAGCGAAATCAAAATCGGGTTTATCGGACCACTCACAGGTGACTATGCTAACTACGGCTCACTCTGCAAGCAGGCAGTCGAAATGGCCATCGAGGAGCAGAACGCAAAGGGTGGAATCAACGGTGTCACAGTAAAGCTTTATGCTGAAGACAGTGAAGGTGACCCGCAGAAGGCTCTTGCAGCAATGGAAAAGCTCAGCTCATCAGATAAGGTATGTGCAATCGTCGGATCAATTCTCACAGGAGAGACCTTCTCTGTTGCAGAGAGAGCACAGCAGGAAGGAATCGTCATGATCACTCCGAGTGCATCTCATAAAGATATCACCCTCACAGGTGACTATATCTACAGAACAACTCCGTCAGACGGTCTCCAGGGTGTAGTTGCAGGAAAGTATTTCTCACAGGTTCTCGGCTACAAGAAGCTTGCTGTCCTCTATGCAAAGAACGACTACAGCCAGGGACTTTACGAGAGCATGGCTGAGTCCTTCGAAGCTGAGGGTGGCACAATTGTTGCAACAGAGACATTCATGGTCGGCGACAAGGATTTCAAGACACAGCTTACAAAGCTGAAGAATACAGATGCAGAAGCTATCTATATTCCTGACTACACAGCAGAGATGGCACAGATTCTTGAGCAGGCAAGTCAGCTCAAGGTCGATAAGCCTTTCCTCTCCGGTGACGGCTTCCTTAGCGAGGAAATCTATACTCTCGCAGGTCAGTACACAGACGGTGTCATCTACACAGCAAGTGCACAGGTTGAGGAGAGCAACGCAGCAAAGGAATTCAAGGAAAAGTATGCTGCTAAATACGGTATCGGCCCCGACAGCTTTGCTACAAACTCCTACGATGCAACTAACATCCTCATGTCAGTCATCGCAAAGGTTGGAACAGACAGAAAGGCTATCAAGGAAGGTATGAAGGAAGTTAAGGATTTTGTCGGTGTCAACGGAATCATCAACTTCGATGAGAATGGAGACCTTGTTGCTTATCAGGGAATCTATGAAGTTGAGGGAAGTACTCCTGTGTATCAGGGTGCTTATCAGGTTGTCGACGGCAGGATTGTCAAAGTCGAGTAAAAGATACTCTAAACGGGAGGAGCACCGTGATTCGGTGCTTTTTCCGTTGATATGTAAAAAATAATTGGAGGAGATAATGGGATCTATCAGTACATTTTTCCAGCATCTCATGAACGGCCTGACACTTGGTGGAGTATATGCTTTGATAGCGCTCGGCTATACCATGGTCTACGGCATTCTTAAGTTTATTAATTTCGCCCATGGCGATATTTTGATGGTCGGTGCTTATATCGGACTTTTCGTCTTTGACGCCCTCCGCGGATCGACGCCGCTTGGTTGGTGGTGGCTTGTCGCCTTTTTCATTGCAATGCTGGTATCGATGATTCTATGCGCTCTCCTGGGAATGATTATAGAGCGCGTTGCCTATAAACCGCTGAGAAAGGGCTCGAGGCTTGCTCCTCTGCTCTCTGCTATCGGAATCTCATTCATCCTCTCGAACGGATGTGCATGGATGTTCGGAACACACTCGCGTAAGTTCGAGTATCCTTTCGACAACACGGCACTTTCGGTATTCGGTGTTGTCATTACACCTCATCAGATAATGGTTCTTGTTGTTGCCATTGTCATGATGGTTCTTCTCAAGCTCTTCATCGACAAGACGAAGATGGGAAAGGCCATGAGAGCAACCGCCCTTGATGGCGATACTGCTAAACTCATGGGAATCAATTCCGACATGATTATCTCCCTTACATTCGGAATTGGTAGCGCTCTTGCAGCATGTGGTGGTATATTGATTGCCCTTGACTATAAGGTTTATGCGACAATGGGCACAATGATGGGCCTCAAGGCTTTCGTTGCTGCAGTTGTAGGTGGAATTGGAAATATAACAGGCGCAATGCTCGGAGGCTTTCTGCTGGGCATTCTTGAAACCTTCGGGGTCGCTTTACTCGGCATTCCTCAGGGCTTCAAGGACACAATTGCATTCGCTGTTCTTATACTTATCCTTCTCTTCAAGCCTGAAGGCTTACTCGGGAAGGTTGAAAAGGAGAAGGTCTGATGTTCAATTTCTTTCTTCTCATTTTAATCTATACATGTATATATGCGTTCATGTCCCTTGGACAGAACCTTATCACAGGATATACGGGAATGCTTTCCCTATGCGGGGCTGGATTCTTTGCTGTCGGAAGCTACACTACAGCTGTCCTCACAACTAAGCTCGGCTGGTCTTTCTGGGCATCCATTCCTGTTGCAGCACTTCTCTGTGCACTTCTTGGCGTTCTCATCGGACTACCGACGCTTCGTCTCAAGGGCGACTACCTTGCAATCGCCACACTCGGCTTTGCTGAGATAGTGAGAAACGTCATCAACAACTGGGACAGCCTTACAAACGGACCTATGGGTATACAGCGTATTCCGATTATCACACTCTTCGGTCACCAGATAAGCCCTTACAACAAGTGGGCGTTCCTGTTACTGGAAGTAGTTATGCTCCTTATCTGTTATTTCCTCCTCGAGCGTCTTGCGTCCTCGAGAATGGGGCGTGCCTTAGAGGCAATCAGAGAGGATGAGATAGCTTCCTCATCACTTGGCATAAATGTGACGAAGTATAAGGTTGCGTCATTTGCCATCGGCGCAGCCGTGACAGGACTCGCGGGATGTCTGCAGGCGGAGTTTGTGCTCTCGGTATCTCCAGGAACATACGTATTCATGGTTTCAATCATGGTGCTCTGTACGGTTGTCCTCGGAGGCATGGGAAACTTCAAGGCTGTAATACTGGGCGCGTTCATCATCCAGTTCATATCTTATTTCCCGCAGCTCATAGGACTTTCGAACGTAATTCCTGCACAGGCAAAGCAGATTATCTTCGGCCTCATACTTGTTGTCATGATGATCTACAGGCCTCAGGGAATTCTCGGCAGGAAGAAGAGAAACAACTCTTCTTTCGAGAAGGCTTACTACAAGGGGGTTGAGAAATGAGTTTACTTGAAACAAAGGCCCTCACAAGGGAATTCGGAGGCGTTATCGCAGTCAACAGGGTTGACTTCACCGTCGAGAGGAATATGATTACAGGCCTCATCGGACCCAACGGTGCGGGAAAGACCACGCTCTTCAACAACATAACAGGACTCGATACTCCGACAAGCGGAACCGTCACATTCGACGGGGAGAATATTACAGGCCTTCCAGCCTCTAAAATCTGCCGTCTCGGGATTGCACGTACATTCCAGAACATCAGGCTCTTCAAGAACCTCAGTGTTATCGACAACGTAATGGTGGGACGCCACAGCCTCACAGGTAAGGGCAGGAACCGCACCCTTCAGGCTCTCTTCTCATATTTCAACGCAGAGAAGGAGAACAAGGAGCTTTATGCCCAGGCTATGAAGTGGCTTGAGTTCTTCGGACTGGAAAGCATTCGTAACGAGGAGGCGGCAAACCTTCCTTACGGCTACCAGAGAGAGCTCGAAATAGCACGTGCTCTTGCAACTGAGCCGAAGCTCCTGTTTCTTGACGAGCCGGCTGCCGGCATGAACCCTCAGGAAACGGAAAGTCTCATGGAGACTATTAGAAGAATAAGGGACCTCGGGATAACGGTTGTTCTCATCGAGCACGATATGAAGCTCGTTATGAATATCTGCGACAACATCACGGTACTCAATTACGGCGTCAAGATTGCAAACGGCACACCAAGCGAGATTCAGAGTGACAGCAGGGTAATCGAAGCATACCTCGGCAGCGGTGACGATGATGAGGAGGATGAGTAAATGACAGATAAGGAAATATTGAAGCTTGACGACATAGCTGTGAGCTACGGCAACATCAAAGCCCTCAAGGGTGTCTCGATGTCTGTCAAGGAAGGCGAAATGATCGCCCTCATCGGCGCAAACGGTGCAGGTAAAAGTACCCTTTTAAAGGCGATTGTCGGGCAGGAAATGCTTGAAAGAGGTTCTGTCTACTTTGATGGAGAGTTGTTGTATTCAGTGAAGGACAAACACTACCACGGTATTCCGACATACAATGTTGTAAAGAAGGGTATTGCCCTTGTTCCGGAAGGAAGAAGAGTTTTTGCCGACCTCACTGTCGAAGAGAATCTCGATATGGGGGCATTTCTT
Source organism: Eggerthellaceae bacterium (assembly GCA_963646155.1). Lineage (GTDB taxonomy): Bacteria > Spirochaetota > Spirochaetia > Sphaerochaetales > Sphaerochaetaceae > Ornithospirochaeta. Next base: position 13,414 of record CAVIUT010000016.1, read on the forward strand.
CTCAAGGATGAAGCTTTGATTAAGAGGAAAAAGGAGGAGATGTTCGCATTCTTCCCAATCCTCGGGGAAAGGCGTAAGCAGAAGTCACGTTCCCTCTCTGGCGGTGAGCAGCAGATGCTTGCTGTCGCACGTGCCCTCATGATCAGCCCGAGGCTTCTTCTTCTCGATGAGCCGGGTCTGGGACTGGCACCGCTTATCGTTCAGGAAATCTTCAATAAGCTCAAGCTTATCAACAAGGAAGACAAGGTAACGGTCTTTGTTGTCGAGCAGAATGCACGCCTTGCTCTCAAGAGCAGTGATGACGGCTATGTTATGGAGAACGGTCTTGTAGTCCTCCACGATGACTCGAAGTCGCTTTTGAACAACTCAAAGGTCAGAGAAGCGTACCTCGGCGAATAATTGTATTTGCCTCACGGCACTCAATGCGCTAACATTGACAGTAGGAGACTAAAAATGATTATTGAAAGAAGAATGACTAAGAATCCTGTGACATGTTCACCAGATATGTCCATACAGGATGCTTCGGATCTCATAAAGAAGGAACATGTACACCGCCTTCCCGTTCTCGATAAAACGGGTAAGCTTGTCGGTGTCATATCTGAAAAGGATATTCTCAAGGCTGCACCAAGTCCTGCAAGTACCCTCAGTGCCTACGAGACCAATTATCTCTTGAGTAAGCTTACAGTGAAGAAGATTATGTCCCGTAACCCCGTGACAATCACAAAGGACACGACAGTCGAGGATGCAGCAATGCTTATGATTGACCAGGACCTTTCGTGCCTCCCGGTTCTTGAGGAAGGGAAACTTGTCGGTATTGTCAGTAAGTCTGACCTATTCAAGATGCTTGTCGAGTCTTTCGGCGCAAGAGTGAGTGGAACTACCCTTACTTTCCTTGTGCAGGACAGAAAGGGAATACTAGCAGAGATTATGGGTAAAATCAGCGAAAAGCAGCTCGACCTTGTGACATGCTCATGCTTTGCTGGTACTGAGCCTGGAAACAGATTTATCTATATCAAGGTTGCAGGTGTCAAGGCAAGTGAGCTGGTAGATATCGTGAAGCCATATGCTATCGAAGTAATGGATGTCAAGGAGGCACAATGAAAAAGGTCTTGATTCTTATACTTTCTGTACTTTTACTCTCATCCTGTGTTTCTACCTATACTATTGTTGACTCTGACCCTGTCCCCTGCTATGCCGACTGGTCATGGCTCAAGAGTATAAAGAATGTAATCTATGTAAACCTTGAGGCCAATGCAACAACAGGTTATGAATGGAGCGCTTATATTGACGGCGACAGCATAATCGAGAGAAAGAGCGAGTACATCGCCCCCGAAGAAACAGGCATGGTCGGTGTTCCCGGCGAATGGGAGGCTGAGTTCAAGGCTGTAGGGGACGGCGAGAGCGTAATTACATTCGTCTACTCACGCCCATGGGATGAGAGTGACGTTGCCGAGACGATTGTTGTTTATGTTAATGTTGAAGACGGTGTAATTACCGATGTCGAAGAATTAATCTGAGACTGAAAAGAAAGACTGAGGGCGGGCGTTGTTTCCGCCCTTTTAAAATGTCATTCCATCTTTAACATTTCCACCGTTTTGAAGAAACATCACAAAGTATATTGGGATGTAATATATTTTTCCCTTGTTTGAGATATTCCTTTTGTTTGAGAGTACATATGCTTTCTGAATGTGATAATCTTCGTTTGTAACAAAGTTGTTTAGGGCGCTGTGAACTGTGTAATCACGTCCCGATTTTACTTCAATCGGCAGAACCGATAACGAGTCATAATCATCAATAAGATAGTCCACTTCGCCTTTGGAGCGGTTATCGTAATAGAAGAGCCTAAAGCCGTGGGCGGCGAGCTCGGATGCAACAACAGTCTCGTAAACAGAGCCGAGATTTATGGATGGAATATCATCAAGAACAGGCCTAATGTTATTCGAATACAATATCCCTGTCAGAATGCCGACATCATTGAGATAGAGTTTCTGAAGATTTTTCCCCGTTGTTTCAATTAAAGGAAAGACAGGGTTTGAAACAGCCTGAACACTTAATGCAATGCCGGCAGAGATTAGATATTCAAACTCATCTGTATAATCGGAAAATGTCTTTCCTCTCTTTCCTTCTATTTTTTCCGCCACAACACGTTTCTTCCTGTTTTCCATATTGGAGGGAATCAAATCGTAGATACGTCTGATTTTGAGCTTTCTCTCTTCGTCGTACTTTGAACAGTCAGCTTTATAGTAATCATGAATCTCATTCTGTATCTCACGGATAAGATGGATGTTTCTATTTTCCAGATATGAGTTGACAGCATCAGGAAGTCCTCCGACAAGCAGATATTTACGAAGGTAATCCATCATCTTGTTGTGTGTGCTCTCATCGAGAGACTCCATGTTTAAAAACTTTGTTTGTAATACGCTGATGGCTGCTGCGTTCATACCGTTAGCATATAAGAATTCCTCAAAGTCAAGTGGAAACATCCTTACTCTTCGTATACTGCCCATTGGGATTGATGTGGTTTCAGAAAGTGTTACTCCCAAAAGTGACCCGCTTGCAATATAAGTGAAGCGTCCTTCATCTGCAAGGAACTTCAAAAGTGTCAAAAGATGAGGGTAGGTCTGAATTTCGTCGATGAAAAGTAAGGTGTTATTCTTCTCCTTCATCCTTTCCCCTGCCATTGTACTGACTTGAAAATAGAAATCCTGTACTGTCCTTACAGAGGCGAAGGCTCTATCACCCAAAGAGTCAACTACCATATTAATTTCAATGAAATTCTCGAATAATTTCTTTCCTACATAACGAATTATGTAGGTTTTTCCCACCTGTCTTGCGCCGTCAACTAGCAGAATCTTTCTGCTCTCACTTTTAAGATGATTCTCAATAGTAGATGCAATCTTACGATATAACATAAATTTTCCTCATAATGACATTTCAATACTAAAATAGACTAAAAATTATGACATTTCAATAAAAATAATGTTGAAAAAACCTGACATTTCATTTTTCAAGTAGCAGCAAAGTTGAATGATATGATAATTCATTAAAACAGGATTAATTTCTGATATTTGATAATTATCAAGCTGGTATTTTCACTTAATTAAATTATTTTCTATATCCAAATGACGCGTATGTCCTTCTTGCTTCCTCTATATATCCTCTAATATCTCCTGAGGTATCGTAACCAGAATTGCGCTCCAGCCAGGCTGAGAGTGCGTCGATAATTTCTGTTGTGCCGCTCAGCGATGTATATTGAGGTGATATCTCGGCAATATATAAGATTTCAGTGGCTGTGAAATTATCTTCTGTAATGGCATTTACAACATTTGTTGCGTTTTTTCTAACGGCCTTGAGTAGCTTTTCGGAGTAGAGCTCATAGGAGTAGGAATCGTTTATGTTCATCTCGATGTTTCTTATTATTTCTTTGATATCTTCTCTTTCGTCCATGGCAATATTCTGATTCTTTCTTCTTATTTTGGAAAGATAATATTACATGCAAAAAATGGTATGTTTATGCAATTTCTATACATCAATCTGATTGACAAAAGGGTGTCAAAAGACTAATCTTACTTAAATTTTTATTTGGAGATTTGATATGAAGAAATTACTCTCTATTGGTCTTGTCTTATTGCTTTCACTTTCGCTTTTCGCAGCAGGTTCAACTGAGAAGGCTAAGTATAAAGTCGGCATATGTCAGCTCGTACAGCACCCGGCACTCGACAGCGCTACCCAGGGCTTTAAAGATGCACTTGTTGCGCTTCTCGGCTCGGATGTTTCAATCGACGAACAGAACGCAAGCGGGGAGGCAGTCAACTGTGCAACAATCATCAACGGTTTTGTCGCGTCTGACGTTGACTTGATTCTTGCAAATGCTACAGCACCGCTGCAGGCAGCAGCTTCAGCTACAAGCACAATTCCAATCCTCGGTACATCTGTAACAGATTATGCTTCGGCACTTGAAATAGACTCATGGACTGGAACTGTCGGCACAAATATTTCCGGAACATCGGACCTTGCTCCACTCAACGAACAGGCTTTGATGATTAAGGAGCTCTTCCCGGAGGCTGAGACAGTTGCTCTCTTCTACTGTTCTGCAGAGGCTAACAGCGTCTACCAGATAGAGACGATTGAAGGCTACCTCAATGACCTCGGATACGAAACAAAAAAGTATTCCTTCACAGATACCAATGACTGTGCTTCCGTTGCATCTAAGGCAACAGAGTGCGATGTCATCTACATTCCGACAGACAACACATGTGCTTCCAACACAGAAGCTATTGCCAACGTTGTAATTCCTGCCAAGACACCTGTTGTTGCAGGAGAGGAGGGAATCTGCTCTGGCTGCGGTGTCGCTACACTTTCAATATCCTACTATGACCTTGGGTACAGAACAGGTGAGATGGCAGCAAAGATTCTTACAGGTGAGGCTGACATATCAAAGATGGCTGTCGAGTATGCTCCTCAGGTAACCAAGAAATACAATGCAACTGTATGCGGACTTCTTGGAATTACACCTCCTGAAGGTTACACTGCAATCTAAAGGAATTTTGTTATATGCTAGCTTTGCTCAATGCCCTTCCCGGGGCGGTATCACAGGGTCTTATCTGGGGTATTATGGCCCTCGGGGTATACATTACATTCCGCATTCTCGATATGGCAGATATGACAGTGGACGGCTCGCTTGCAACAGGCGGAGCTGTCTGCGTCATGCTGATCAGGAGCGGAGTAAGCCCGATTCTCGCGCTTCTTGCTGCAGCGCTCGTCGGTGCCGTCACGGGTCTTGTGACTGCACTTCTCAACACAAAATGCGGTATTCCGGCAATATTAAGTGGAATACTCAGTCAGCTTGCCCTGTACTCTGTAAACCTCAGGATAATGGGAGGAAAATCCAACCAGCCTGTTTCTGTTGATAAATACAATCTACTTGTTTCACAGCGTTATGTGCGCTCCCTTTCTTTCGAAAACCCAATATTCTTCATTGTTGTGCTTCTTGCACTTTTGATAGGTTTCATGTATTGGTTCTTCGGTACTGAGAAGGGATGCTCTATTCGTGCAACGGGCGCCAACAAGAATATGGCCCGTGCTCAGGGAATCAACCCCGACAACGACATAATGCTGGGGCTCATGCTTTCCAACGCGCTGGTTGCACTATGCGGTGCACTTGTTGCTCAATATCAGGGATCGAGTGATGTCAATATGGGTAGGGGTGCAATAGTAATAGGACTTGCGGCAATAGTTATCGGAGAAGGTGTTTTCGGCAGGATAAAGCACAACTTTGCAGGGACTTTGATCTTTGTGGTCCTCGGTGCCGTTGTCTACTACATCGTTATCCAGATAACCCTGCTCTTCGGCCTCAACACCAATGACCTCAAGCTCATCACAGCCTTGATTGTAGCCCTCTTCCTTGCTCTTCCTTATTGGAAAAACAAAGTGAAGGACAGAAAGAGCCACGGAGGGAAAGAGCATGCTTGAAATAAAGAACATATCAAAGACATTCAATAAGGGAACAATCAATGCCAAGGTTGCTCTCGATAACCTCTCTCTTACACTCAAAGACGGTGACTACGTAACAGTCATCGGAGGTAACGGGGCTGGTAAGTCAACGCTCATGAATGCCATTGCCGGGGTTTTCATCGTCGACAGCGGCTCGATTGTATCGAACGGAAAAGATATCACATCACTTCCCGACTATAAGAGAGCATTGATGCTGGGGCGTGTCTTTCAGGACCCGATGATGGGAACTACAGCCAATATGCTCATTGAGGAGAACATGGCTCTTGCTTACCGCAGGGGGCAGAAAAGAGGCCTTAAGTGGGGTATAAGCAGAGAGGAGAGAGAAATCTACTACAATGCCCTCAGAACCCTCGAATTGGGACTCGAGGACAGAATGACTGTCAAGGTGGGACTCCTCTCCGGCGGTCAGAGACAGGCTTTGACGCTTTTGATGGCAACGCTCAAAAAGCCTGAAGTACTGCTTCTTGACGAGCATACGGCAGCACTCGACCCGAAGACTGCAGAGAAGGTCCTTACCCTCTCTGACAGGATTGTCGAGGAGAATAACCTTACGACGATGATGGTCACACATAATATGAGGGATGCTATCAGCCACGGCAATAGGCTTATTATGATGGACAGAGGGCGTATTGTCGTCGACATCCGCGGTGAGGAGAAAAAGAAGCTCACCGTTCCTGATTTGATGGCGCTCTTCAGCGAAAAGAGCGGCTCGAGCGAAGCAAACGACCAGATGCTGCTCTCAAGATAATCAAAGATGGGTGTAAGGCGATGAACTTTACGCCCGTTTTTTTGGGGGGGGGCTCTTGTTCCCGCTTCGTCTGCTATAATCTGATAAATGATGAACGAAAAAACAACATATATTAAAGAAATTGTCTCTGCTTTCCTTTCCAACACAGCCCTCGCGCTTCCTTTGGATGTCGAAATGAGACTGTCCGAGATGGAGAGAGGGGAGACGGGTGAAATGCAGAAGGCGCTTTACTCTGTGATGAAGGAAAACCAGAAGGATGCCCTTCTTCTTTCTTCTCCATGCTGTCAGGATACAGGACTCGTGCAATATTGGATAAGGTGCGGGGCACTCTTTCCATATTTAAACAGCCTCGAAGAAGCCCTCATAGAGGCTGTGAAAGAAGCGACAGTAAAGACCCCGCTGAGGCCTAATGCAGTTGTTCCCTTTGAAGAGAAGAACACAAAGAATAACATAGGGGATGGTTCACCATATTTCTTTTGGGATATCATACCGGACTCGGATGAGTGCGAAATATACGTATATCTTGCAGGAGGTGGTTGCTCGCTTCCCGGCTCTTCGCGTGTATTCACACCATCCTCTGCATATGAGAGCATGATTAACTTCATTGTCGACGAGACAGCATCCTTCGGTCCCAATGCTTGTCCTCCGTTATTACTCGGCGTCGGAGTGGGGGCGACGAGCGAAATTGCAGCACTCAATGCAAAAAAAGCTTTGATGAGGAGAATCGGAAGCCATAACAAAAATGAGAAAATCAAAGCGCTCGAGGAAGCTCTTTTTAGAGAAATCAACAACATTGGGATAGGTGTTCAGGGCCTCGGGGGAGAAGAGACGCTGATGGGAGTCAACATCGAATGCACGGTGCGGCACCCTGCTACATTTGCTGTAGCCGTCAGCTATGGCTGCTGGTCTATGAGAAGAGGCGAAATTTTATTTAAGAGTGACCTCAGCTACTCCTCTCAAACTCATCCAGATTTCAAGGTGGCACTATGATAGAACATAAAGACGGTAAAACCATATTACATACCCCGATAAATAAAGAGGACATATCGTCCCTCAATATCGGTGATATCATATATATTACGGGAACGATTATGACAGGCCGTGACAGCGTTCATGTGCGTATTGTCAAATCCGGTCTTGATTTTCCACTTTCTCTAAAAGACGGTGTAATCTTTCATGCGGGGCCGATAGCTAAAGAAAATGAAGACGGAAGGTATTTAATTGTTGCAGCGGGTCCTACGACAAGTATGAGGATGGAAGATATGGAGGCCGCCTTCATCGAAAAAACCGGAGTTAGGGTTATAATCGGTAAGGGCGGAATGGGGAAAAAGACGGCGAATGCATGCTCAGAGCATGGTGCAATACACTGTGTATTTCCTTCGGGTTGTGCCGTAATTGCCTCCGAGAGGATAAAAGAAGTAAAGGCTCATTACTGGGACGAGCTTACAATGTCGGAGATGGTGTGGGTCCTGGACACGGAGCTCTTCGGCCCCTTAGTAGTATCTATTGACACTAGAGGGAATAACCTCTTTGAAGAGAAGAAGGCGGTCATTAACGAGAAGGCGGATAGAGCAAAGAAAAACCTATACTCAAGTGTGAGGGAAATACTCAATCAGCGTTGAGAGACCTTCACCTTTATTGCTGTCTTACGTGCCGCTTCTAGGAGTATCTCCTTTGTAATTCCCGTGCTTCCTTTTCTGAGGCTGAGAGATCTGCACTCATTGAGAATAGTCTCTATTGCTGCTGCACTGAGGCCGTTGAAAAGAGACGCGAGCATTTGAGGCGTAAGAGAGTCGAGGAGGGGAGTTGACCTGAGATACAGTTTTACAAGTTCTTCTCTCGTCTTTTCGTCAGGATTAGGGATTGTGAACTTTAAATCAAAGCGACCAGGCCTGACAAGGGCCGGGTCAAGAGACTCGAAAGAGTTTGTTGCAGCAATAAGAAGGATCTTCTCGGAGGGCTCGAAACCGTCAAGCTCGTTGAGAAGGGTTGTGAGGATTCTGTTGTTCTCCTTGTCGATTCCGCTCCCGTTGTAATTACGTTTTTCTCCTATCGAATCAAACTCATCGATGAATATTATGCACGGCTTATTGCGTCTTGCTTTATTGAAGAGCATCTTCACCTTGAATGGTCCCAGTCCCATAAGTGCACCCTGGAAATCTGCTCCTTTTGCTGCAATGAACTTAACATTGCACTCCTCTGCAAGTGCACGGGCAAAGAGTGTCTTCCCGTTTCCGGGAGGACCCTCGAGGATAATTCCCTTCACCGGCCTTATACCGTTGCCACCGTCAAGAGCCTTTATTGAGGATAAAACCTCTTCCTTTACATCATTCATTCCTGCAATGTCTTTGAAGCTCACTCCTGTATGTCTTACGACACGGAAGGTCTTTGTCGAGTAGGAGATGAGTTTATAGCCACCGAAGGCGAATATAGCAAGAAAGACTATGTCGACAATTATATTTGAAACTTTGTCGAAGGTGTCCTCGGTCTGCTCCTTTACATCTATATTTTCGAGTAGCAGTTCTTCCTTGAGTGTTGGGGAGGAGGGATTAGGTGTTGAGTAGGTCTTATCGGAAGATGCGAGAGTGTATGTTATCCTGTCGCTGTAGATTGTGGCGGATGTGACAATACCATCCTTTCTGTTCTCGACGAAAGTTGTGTAGGGGACCTTTGTTTCTGTAAGAATCGGGTATAAATAGAATGCACCGACGGCGATAAGTAAAACTATAACTATGAGGATAATCTTCTTTTTCATATCAGGGATATAATAGCTGAAAGCGAGAATAAACATAAAGGGATTGGACTCTCCAATGGTGTACGTTATTCTCTCCTTTATCGATTTTTGAAAAAGTTGAGTGTTGAATGACATCAAAGGAAGGCCTTCTGTGCCACACCCTCTCCATACTTAATCTTCACTTCCTTTATAGGAGAAAGAAATTCCTCCTTGTCCATATTTAAGCCGTCAAGAACCGTGGCTAAATCAATGTACTCTTCAATCTCTTCTTTCTCCTGCATATATTCAGCCATAACCTCAATATAGCCGTTATCCCAGAGGAGAACCTAATGAGAATGTTGTATAGTTATGGCGAGGCCAGTATCACTCTCGTACAATTCTAAAGTTTCTTTGACTTTTGCAATCATGCTATCAAAAACGGTTTTACCTCTTCTTTTGTCAAATCCGTAACATTCTTTCCGTTCTTCAAGGCATAGTTCACCATAGCCCTCAGATTATACTTTGATGAAGGAGGGTCCTTATAGGGATCTGGAGAATCAAAATATCCAGAAGGAAGCTCCTCTCCAGAGAGAAACTTCGGTATTTTTATGTATTCAGTTCCATTCATAGTGATACACCTCCAGCATCTTTTTTTGCATTATTTTCGGGAATCCAAAAATGGTACCTGTGTAGTAACCCAATGTAGACTCCTCCAAATTTTTCCATATAGTGTTTCAATAGCTCCTCATCAGCAGCAAACGCATAAACTGCACCGCCATGCCTCCACAGGAGAGATTTGTCAGCCGCAATTGCAAACAGATGGCCACCTACTCCTTCATACTTCTGGCTTCCAAAATCATGCTTATTGTTTTGAGGTGCAGCGCAAGCCCAATGTATATAAACGGCATCAGCATTTTTTCATCTTTCAATCCGATAAGACCTTGAATCTCATTCGTATCAAGAAGAGCAAGAGCATAAACTTCAACGTCCTTAGGAACTTCCTCCGAGTTTATGTGCCTTTCATTTTCCTTATTGAACTTCTTTAAATATGAGCGACTTTCAATCTTGAAAACAACAGTATCTTTTAATTCCCAAGTCTTAGTTTCTTTAAGACACGGCACAATATCATCTATCCAGATATCGAGGCACCCTTGTTTTATAAGTTCTTCATCATTCTTTTTTTCTGCCATAATGCCCTGTCTCATAAAAATTTCATACGTACTCTGCCACTCATATTCTCCTGCTTATAGTATAACATAAAAAGATTAATGAGTAAAAGTTTTGAATCTTCTGTTGAGATATCTGGGTAGGAAATCCTGCATTATTATATTCTATACAATATGGCTGCTTTCGAGAGGAATTTGCCCAGCTTGTTCTTTAATGCAATGTACGAAAGTGGAAACTACTCGATATCGGACAAAGCAACTCGCCAGTCACTTGAGGCATACGAGGTCTCTCATGTTAGTTTAGAATTTCATTTGACATAGAATTTTTTGCTTTTCGCGTCTGACAACAAGACAGGACAAAATCTAATTCTTGTCTTTCCTGCATTTTGTCAATTATCATTTTTGAAGAAAAAGGGAGTTTGACATGTTTGATATAGAAAAGCTGATTAACGAAATGACATTGGAAGAAAAGGCATCGCTCTGTTCAGGCCTCGACAATTGGAGGACTAAAGGAGTCGAAAGACTCGGTCTGGAGCCTATAAAGGTTGCAGACGGCCCAAGCGGCATGAGGGTTGAAGACAATAACGGGGGAAGCCTCGAGGCTATAAGCTACCCCACAGGTTCTACTCTAGCTTCAACTTTCAATCCTCGTCTTGCCCACACTCTTGGCAATGCACTAGGAAAGGAAGCTCGTAGTGCGGCGCTGGGTACTCTTCTGGGGCCTGCAATCAACATTAAGCGGACACCGAGGTGCGGAAGGAACTTCGAATACCTATCTGAGGATCCGCTTTTATGCGGAAGAATTGCCTCTGAATACTCAAAGGGAGTGCAGGAGGAGAACGTTGGTGTCTCTCCCAAACATTTTGCTTGCAATAACCAGGAATACATGAGGATGAGCACGTCGGTGAAAATCAGCGAGAGGGCTCTTCGTGAGATATATTTTCCTTCCTTTGAGATGATAGTGAAGGAGGCGAAACCCTGGACTGTGATGTGCTCTTATAACAGGATAAACGGCGTCTACTCATCAAGAAATAAATGGCTCCTTACCGATGTACTTAGAGACGAATGGGGATTTGACGGTATTGTCATGACAGACTGGGGTGCGATATCTGAACGGGTTGAGTCACTCAAGGCCGGGTGCGAACTCGAGATGCCGTCCTCAAGAGGGGTGAGGGACAGAGAAATTGTAAAGGCTGTGAAGAGGGGAGAACTCGATGAGAAAACACTCGACGAGGCTGTAAGAAGACTCCTGGGGTGGATTGCCAAATCCTACAATAACAAGCCTCTTCCATATGACAAGGAAGAACACCACCGCCTTGCTGTAGAAATTGCCGAAGAGGGTGCAGTTTTATTGAAGAACACAGACGATATCCTCCCTCTTGGAAGAAATGAAGAAGTTGTTGTCATAGGGCCTTCTGCCTTCTCTCCACGCTTCCAGGGTGGCGGATCGAGTAAAGTCAACCCGTATAGAGTCTCATCCCCACTTGAGGAAATGAGAAAATATGCCATCATTACTTACTCCCCCGGATGGGAGGAGAATGGAGTGACGGAAAACGTAGAACTTGAGAAGAAAGCACTTTCCTTAATCGAAGGAAAGAAGAATGTCGTCATCTTTTCATCCCTTCCCGACTCATTCGAGTCCGAAGGCTTTGACAGGCACAGTCTCTCTCTTCCATCCTGTCAGCTAGAGTTTATTTCGAAAGCCCTTGAAATTAATAACAATTGTGTAATCGTGCTCTTCAACGGAAGTGCAATAACGATGCCCTTTAAGAATAAAGCAAAAGCAATCCTTGAGATGAATCTCCCCGGAGAGGGCGTCGGAGAGGCCGTGAGTGAGATCCTCTTCGGCATAAAGGAACCTTCAGGAAGACTAAGCGAGACATATCCATTAAGGGAGGAGGATACGCCTTCCTACCTATTCTATCCGGGGGATGGAAGAGATACATTCTATGGCGAGGATATCTTTGTAGGTTACCGTTATTATGATACGAAGAAAATGGACGTTCTTTTCCCATTCGGCCATGGACTCGGCTACACGACATTTGCCCTCTCAGACATCAGAGTTGAGAAGAAAGAGAAGAAAGTAGAGGTTAGCGTAAGAGTTAAAAACACCGGAAAGAGAAAAGGTAAAACTGTCATCCAGCTTTATGTGGGAATGTTAAAGAGCTCGAAGATGAGAGCTATTCACGAACTTAGGGCCTTTGAAAAATTAAAGCTCGAGAGCGGGGAGGAGAAAGATATAACATTTACTCTCACCGAGCGTGATTTCTCATATTGGGAGGAAAGAATACACTCCTGGTACATAGAAAGCGGCACCTATACAATCGAAGTCGGTTTCTCCTCGCGAGATATCCCCCTCAAGGCTAGTGTTGAACTCTCGTCCGATCCTCTTCCTCTCATAATCGATGAGGCGACGACGATAAGCGATGTCATCAAAGCCGGGAAGTTCGATTCCCTCGGAGAAGGCGGACGGGAGCTCATAAAGCGCCTCGACGGAACCGATGTCAACGTCGTTCTCAAGGGAGAAGCAGCAGAGGGTATGGTGATGGGATGCCCGCTGCACTGTATCTATTCATACTCCGATGCAAAGGAAGGTACTCTCGAGATGATAGAGGAAGCATTGAGGAAGAGTTGATTGCCCCTCAATTGTCGTGTGTATAGAAAAATCCTGTGTAGCCGCGGTAGTTGACGGTAATTTCTTCTCTGCCGCCTGTTGTGTTGAATCTTTTGGCATGAAGTACAGGGTATTCTTTGCATACATTGAACTGCATCTTAAAACCTCGATAAAGATATTTCTGGGGATTTTTCTTGTCAAAGCAGTAGGAAAAAATAGGCAATTATGAAGGTAAAAAATAGATATTTGTCGTATCTATGAAGAATGATGTTTAAATTGTGCCTCCTCTTTCAATTTATTTTTTCGCTGTTATATTTTGTTCAGCGAGGTCAAAAATGAACAGAATTAAAAAAGCAATTGTTATATCTACACTGTGCCTTCTGTCCTTTGCTCTCTTTGCAAGCGGGGCAGCAGAAAACGCAGTTAGTTTCTCTTCTCTCGATTTCTCGACTCTCTCGGCCGATGAAATTGTCTCGAGCTACGAGAATGCAAAGAACAGCTATTCATCAAGTCTGGAAAAGCTCAACACAAAGCTCGAAAAGGCATATGAAGAGAGAAATGCAGATGAGTATATGAGGCTGATGGATCTCAGAGAATCTCTCGAGTATCCTGTAGTCACACGTGAAATAACGGAAACACTTGTAGAGAGAATTCTCAACACAAGTGATGAAAACGAAAAGAGTACGCTCTCTGATTTCCTCTATGAAAACAGCGCCTACTATGCCCCGACATTGACAATCTATCTCAAGAGTTCGTCCGGAAGCAGAAGTAGAACATACACTAAGACAATTTCTCTCAAGCCCGGTGAGACGGTAACTCTTCCGTCATCCGTATCTTATGACGGTTATATTCTCAAAGGATGGGGAATAACGGAAGAAGAAGTATTGTATACTCCCGGAGAGGAAATCAAGATGCCTTATACAGACACTGTCCTATATGGAGTGCTGACATCAGGAATCTCCTTCTCGGATGATGTCACAGGCTACTACTACACAACAGAAGAGGGCACAGCTGAAGTTGTTATCCCTTCCGCTCCCGATTCTTCCTATGTCTTTGCAGGCTGGTATGACACCAAAACCGGTAAGGAACTGGAAGGCGACAGCGTCACTGTAGAAGAAGGCGAAAGCAAGAGCTATAAGGCATATTGGAAAAGCCTTTCGTTTAGTGAGGGCTCCATCCGCTACTATAGCGATAATACAGCGCCGGCGAATACTCAGCTGAGGTACACAACTTCCTTGACTGTCGGTGGCAATATGACCCTCAAGGGTGTTACAATCACACTTGAGGAGAACGACAAACTTACTGTCCTTTCGGGTGGCGGTAAGTGCCGAACTCTCCAGAGTGGCGACAGCGTGGATTTAAACTTTGTAATCGTTCTCAAGGGAGAGAGCGGCGAAAAGGTTGAGACAACCCTCACAGCAACTGATAGTGACGGCAATGTCTGGTCAACACCGGTGACATTCGTAATAAAATAGACTCCTTTCCTGAAAGTCCCCCTTCCCGGGGGCTTTCAACTGCACTTCAATTCCCATCCCCTGAAAGGATGGGAAATCTTTCCCGAGGCGTCAACGTGTAGCCATCCTGCGGACTCGCATAGCTATGATGAAAGCATAAATGGCATTAAATAACGGTGTATTACGGTAGTGATTTTGACTTTCGAGCGCGTTTAAGAGTAGGATACAACATCTTGTTTAATAATGAATTGGATACTATAACTATCCTTATATATAGGATAGTTTATGAGGCCCAGTCATTTGATTTTTCTAGTTAAAACATTTTAAAAATCAAAAATGAGAAAATTTGGCTATTGGCGCTTTCAAGTCTTTCTTATAGCTTTAACTCATGAATAAGAAAAAAACTAAAGAAAAGAAAATTACATATAAAGACTGCAGAAGAATAAAGAGAGCTGACGGCTTGAAGATGAAAGCTCTTACATCCTACACCTTTCCGTCATTCCTGGATGCAGTTTCTTCTCGTACTCCGGACCTCATTGCCTATTCCGTCTTCGGCGAGGACAGGGAGAAGGGCATAAGCTACCGTCATCTCAAATTCTACAGCGAATGTGTTGCAACGTTTTTATTGAAAAACGGGGTTAAAAAAGGCGACAGGGTTGCCATTCTCGGAGAGAGCTCTCCTCATTGGATGGTGATGTATCTCGGAACTGTATTAATCGGGGCCGTCACAGTTCCCATCCTTCCCGATTTCTCCTCGGGCGAGATAAAGGAGATTCTTTCTCAAAGTGAAGCGAAGGTAATCTGTGTAAACACGAAGCACTATAAGAAGGTTGAAGATGTTCCATCTCTCCTCTTTGTCCGTATGGATGACTTGGCTTTTGTTCCGGTGATTCCTGAAGGCTTCGATTTCGAATCCTCCCCCGCAATTGCAATCAAGGAGAAAAGCCCCGACCATAATCTCATATCTACATCGGCGCCGAAGGAAGATGATTTAGCTTCGATTATCTACACAAGCGGGACAACAGGAAACAGTAAAGGTGTAATGCTGTCACATAAGAACCTTCTTGTTTGTGCAGACGAAAGTACGGATACATATGTAAAGATAAATAAGGGTGATAAGGTTTTGTCGATTCTTCCGATGAGCCATTGCTATGAGTTCAGCATTGCCCACCTTTTGTGCCTTTTGAGAGGAGCCGAGATAACATTCCTCGGTAAACCGCCAGCAACAACAATTCTTATGAAGGCGTTTAAAAAAATCAGGCCTCATATAATCCTTACCGTTCCACTTTTGATTGAGAAGATATATAGGAGTGCAGTTGCACCTGTTATCCGCGAAGATGAAAAGGTTAAAAAGTTGATGAAGAATCCTCTCACAAGAGGTATCGTCTACCACTCTATATGCTCGAAGCTCAAAGCAAAGCTCGGGGGCAGGATGAAGTTCTTCGGGATAGGGGGTGCTCCTCTCGACAGGGAAGTCGAGGAGTTTCTCTTTCATGCCAAATTTCCCTATGCGCCGGGTTACGGCCTGACGGAGACAAGCCCCTTGATTGCTGCATCCGGCCCGAAGAGGCATCAGCATAGGCTCGGCTATATCGGAAAGTGTGTAAAGCACTGTGATGTAATTCTCCTTGATAAGAATGAAGAAGGAGTAGGGGAAATTGCCGTAAAGGGACCGAATGTCATGATGGGTTACTACAAGAGAGACGACCTCAATAAAGAGGTCTTCACTCCCGACGGCTACTTCAAAACCGGAGACCTCGGCTCATTCTCCAAAGAAGGTTTTCTTGCCATAAGAGGCCGTGTGAAGACTATGATTCTCGGCCCGAGCGGAGAAAACATCTATCCCGAGAGCATCGAGAGCGTGATTAATAACATGGAATTTGTCGAGGAGTCGTTGATTGTTCCGGGTAAAGGGGGACTCGTTGCGCTTATCAAGCTTGATTTGAATGCCATGATGGATAAACTCAAGATGAATGCAGAGGAAGTCAGGGTATATGCATCACAGTACCTACAGAAGCTGAAGAAGAATGCCAACGACCAGCTCAACGTCCACTCTCGAATTGAGGATACCCAGCTCCAGGAAGAGGACTTCGAACGCACCCCCACCCAGAAGATCAAGAGATTTTTGTATCCCAAGAAGAAAAAAGGCGATGAGTAAAGAGTAGACAGAGCGTTCGGTAGTCTATATTTTGTCAATATGAACAGACTCGACAAGGTTTTATCTTCAAGTAACATCTCTTCGCGTAGTGAGACAAGAAGGCTTATAAGAGAGAGAAGGATAACGGTTAACAACTCTCCCGCTCTCTCTTCTGATATGAAAGTAAGCGAAGACGACATAATCGAAGTCGACGGCAACCCCGTTGAGCGTATGCATCCTGTCGTCATTGTGATGAATAAGCCTTCGGGCTATGTTACATCGACTTCCGACCCATTAAATCCCACCGTCATGTCACTTCTTCCCGAGCGCTACATAAAGCTTTCCGTCAAGCCTGTCGGGAGGCTCGATAAGGACACGACGGGAGTACTTTTATTCACTAACGACGGCGCCTTGGCACATCGGTTGATTTCTCCCTCGAGGGATGTCGAGAAGGAGTACCTTGTAACACACAAGGGTAAAGTCACTTCCGAGATAATCGAATCATTCAAGCGTGGCCTTACACTTCCCGACGGAGAGAAACTCAAAGAGGCAGTTTTAATTCCCGTTGAAGAAGGAAAGAGCAGGTTGATTATAAAAGAGGGAAAATACCACCAGGTAAAGAGGATGATGTCGCTTTTCGGTCTTGATGTGACGGCGCTCGAGAGGATAAGGGAGGGCAGTGTGGAGCTCGGAGAACTCGAGAGAGGATGCGTTAAGGAGTTGGATATCTCCCTCTTCGGTTGAATTAAGAGAGGGGAAAGAATAGAATTGGCACGAGGACGAAATGAAGACGAAGGATAAACTCAGGATAATAGGAAAGACTATCTCTGTGTTCAGTCGTATTGTTCTATTCGTTTCGTTTTTTCTTCTGATTGCGGCGCTTATCTTTTTCATGATTTTCCTTGCCAATGCCGAAAATGCCATCAAGAGTGAAATGAAACTTTATGGAATTGCAATATCTATAAGCAGCAACGAGATGCTTGATCTGATAATCTATTTCTCGGTTCTTATCTTATTCTTAATGAAGGAATGCTTTATATCGAATCTATATTGCCGATATTTCTCGGTTGTCAAAAAGGCTGGAACACTGTTTACGAAAGATGCTGCTCTCGAGCTCAAGAAAATAGGCGTAGCAACACTTATCCTGCCACTCCTTTTCGATATCATCACAGCCGTTCTTGTATTATTTTCAGCCAACGGTATTTTCGACAACTCCATCCTTATGAATTACAATCCTTTCCCGTCCCTTGCCCGCGGGGCCGTCCTCGTTTATGCCTCGTCAGTAAGTATGTGCGGTGCTCAAACAATCAGGGAAAATAAGACAGCATTGTGATGACTCGTGTTTCCCGCCTGGATGTAATGACTCTGTATGAATATGTGAAGGCTTAATCGTATATAAATGACAGA
>CAVIUT010000017.1:0-30162 GCA_963646155.1 Eggerthellaceae bacterium
TGCATACGGGAACGGGAAGAATTGATACTCTCACCATGTATCCCATGAGTCTTTACGAGTCGGGAGAATCGAACGGAAAAATTTCTCTTACTCAGCTGTTTAATGATTCCTCTGCGCTTGATGAGGGCTGCGAATCCGAGCTGAGTGTTGATGAGCTGATTTATGCTGCCTGCAGAGGGGGGTGGCCCTCTTCAATATTCAAGAATAACGTTAAAGCGAAACTGCTGGTTGCACAGAGCTATTTTGAGGGGCTGTGCCGGGAAGATATGTCAAATGTTGATGGGGTAAAAAGGAATGAAACCACATCCCGACTTTTGTTACGGTCTTATGCGAGAAACATTTCGACGATTGCTTCACATCAGTCAATGATAAATGACATTAACGCGAATGCGAAAATTTCCGAATCAACGTTCTACGACTATGTTAATGTTCTTAAAAAACTGTATGTTATTCAGGATGTTGAAGCCTGGTGCCCTGCCATCCGTTCAAAAAGCACAATTCAGGCAACTAACAAGCGAGAACTTGTCGATCCTTCTCTTGTGGTGGCGGCACTTGGTGTCGCGCCCGAGTATTTCAATCTCGACTTAAAAACATTTGGATTTATATTTGAAACTCTTTGTTTTCGTGACTTGAAGGTATATTCGTCAGCCCATGATGGTAAGGTTTCGTATTACCGAGATCGCTATGGCTTGGAAGCCGACTGCGTTTTGCATTTGCGGGACGGAAGATATGCCCTTATTGAATTTAAACTCGGCAGTTCGGATATAGAGCAAGGTGCAAAACATCTTAATGAGTTAGAAAATTTGATAAAGCAGTACAACGAGAAAGAACAGCAAGTCAAATTACGTTTGCCGGATTTGAAAATTGTAATAACCGCAGCGCAGTATGGGTACAAAAGACAGGATGGCGTATTGGTTGTACCGATAGGTTGCTTAAAGGATTAATAATAATGTCAAGTAGACAATCTCGACACTCCTTTCAAAATTTCTTTGTAGTGAAAGGCTTGCCTACTGCCCCTCACAGAACCGTACGTGCAGTTTTCCCGCATACGGCTCTTCAAACATCCATTCAGTTTCAGCCCCAGATGTTTTTTGTCAAGTGTGGTTCTTCTATGTAGTAGTTCCAAACTCTTTGAAACTTTTCATATTTGAACCGTCCTTTCTGGTCTCTTTTAATTATACCCCGTGCCCTTCTTTCTCAGTCCTTGAGGGGGATGGAGAAAGACATGCGGTCCTTTGTGAGTATCGTATTGGGGAATATTTCCGCGGCTTCCTTCTGCAGCTTCTTGAGCTCCCAGTCCTGATAGCGTGGAGAATAGTGCTGAAGGCATAGCATTCTGCACTCTCCGTCACGCGCAATGAGCGCCGCCTGAGAAGCTGTCATGTGTTTCTTTTCTATGGCACTATCAAGTAGGTCGCCGGCAAACATACTCTCGCAGAAGAGAATATCGGAATTGCGGACGAAGTCGGAGATTTCAGGAAAATAGAGAGTATCTGTTATGTAGCTGAACTTCCGCCCTTCTCTTTCCTTTCCCATTACGTCTTCGGGATTAACGATTCTTCCGTCAGGGAGCGTTACGCTCTCACCTCTCTGTAAACGCCCGAAAAGAGGGCCCTTGGGAACACCGAGAGCGAGTGCTTTATCCGGAAAGAACTCGCCCTTTCTCTTGTTTTCGGTCAGCGAATAGCCGAAGCAGGGCTTTGTGTGATTGAGAGGAAATGCAGATATACTATATTCCTCATTAGAATATATAACACCCTTTTCAACGGGGATGAAGACAATTTCATAGTTGATGTACATATCGAGAATCCGCCTCGATGACTCGATGTACTCTCCGAGTCTCTCGGGGCCGTATATATATAACGGCTCATCCCTGTCAACCTGACTCGAGAGCATCAATAGTCCCGGCAGCCCCGTCACGTGATCAGCGTGCATATGTGATATGAAGATGGAGGAGATTTTCTTCCACTTGAGATTGAGCATCTTCAAGGATACCTGTGTACCCTCCCCGCAGTCGAATAAAAATAACTCGCCCTCGCGCCTTAAGAGGGAGGAGGTTAGAAAGCGCCCTGGAATGGGCATCATACCGCTAGTACCGAGAGAAAAGACCTCTAAACTCATAATATAGAGAATTTACAACAGTTAGGCCTTTTTTTCCATCACTGTCCTCTCAACTCTTTTCCGAGTTCAATGCCTCTTGTTCTCCATAACTCCACCCTGAGAGTCAAAGATGAGCATAGAATCATCAAAACCAGCATAATTAAAAGGCTCGACCAGGGAATTGAGAGCGTAAATGACGATATATAGTACTCGACAATCTCAGGCTCTTTTAGGGCGACGAGTTCTATCATCGCGGGCGAGAAAAGCGAGAGTATAAGGCCGGAGAGAAGACCCAGGACTGAAGATATAAAGACAGTGTTTATCGTCATCTTCCTGTATATCCTCCTCACTTCCTTCTCACTCATTCCCATTAAGCGGAGGAAGGCAATGTCTTTCCTGTCGCGGGATGTGTAGATGTGGGCTATATCTGAACTGAAGAAGGCAGCAAGGAGGGCAACAAAGACAAGAATGACGTAGAGGATCATGATCGACTGGTCGACGTTGAGGCAGAGAGAAGCATACTTTGTCTTATAAGAAACAGCGTTGACGCCGTCTTTCCTCAATGTGTTGACAACCTCCCTTACGTCATCACCCTTTTTGAGGAGTATTTCGTATGTGGAGTCTCCGTCAGCTAGCGTTATATCTACAAAGGCAAGGTAGCGGTCGAGCTGTGCGTATCCCGAGGAATATATCCCACTCACCGTCATCAACACCGGCCTTCCCCTTCCGTTCTCACTTTCATATAACAGCACCGTCATCCTCTCGCCGATTGAAAGGGAAAGGAGAGACGCGAGGCTCGAGCTGATGATTATTCCGTTTTTGTATTCTCCGTCGCCCTCTTCAAGTTTCATGCCTTCTCTTCTTTCTCCCGAGAAATAGCTCTCTATATTGACTCCCTTGAGGTGCACAAGGCTTTTTCCCGACGAGGCATAAATAATGCCGTCTGCAGTCTTAACTTCGTCGATTACAGCGCCGTCATACATCGAGACATCAACATCTTGATCAGTTTCAATGCTTCCGCATCCGAGAAGAACTATCATACGGTCGATAGCAGATGTCATTGATGATATAAAAACCATGACGAATGTAAGTAATAGGACAATGAGAAAGACAATGAGGGCAGGAGAATAATGGGAGAGTATATACCTTCCCTTCATTCCTTCCCCCGACTTACGCCTGAGGTAAAGCGTTGAGCACTCATTTTTCATAGAGTACTCCACCTTGTAGAGAGAAAAGCTTATCGGCCTTAGAGGCAAATGAAGAGTTGTGTGTTACAAGAACTAAGCCTTTCTTCTCCCTCTTTACGGCCTTGAATAAGACCTTTTCGACCGTGAGTCCCGTCTCTTCGTCGAGGCTTCCTGTCGGCTCGTCAGCAAATACGACGCTTGGGGACGATGAGAGTGCGCGTGCAATTGCTGTGCGCTGTCGCTCTCCTCCGCTGAGAATAGAGGGCCTGAAGTCTGTTCTGTTTTCCATAGAAACTAGTGAGAGGTAATATTCTGCCTTTTCATAGGCGTCCTTTTTCTTCTCGCCTCTTATAAGTAGCGGCATTGCGACATTCTCGAGCGCCGTAAAATCCTCGAGCAGCATCGATGACTGGAAGACAAAGCCCATATGGGTATTTCTGAGAGAGGAGAGTGCAGAGTCAGAAAAGGATGATACTTCCTTCCCCAGGTAATAAATCTTTCCGCTTGTTGCTGTAGTAAGAAGCGCTGCAACAGAGAGAAGCGTAGATTTTCCCGACCCGCTCTTTCCCGTTATTGCTATCGACTCTTCGCTATTGAGAGTGAGATTTATACCTTTTAATATTTCAAGTCTCTCTCCGCCCGTGGGAGAGGGAAATGATTTTGTTATATTCTCCATTCTCAAAAGTTCATTCGGCATAAAGCACCTCGCTTATTTCTTTTTTCTCGCGTTTTCTGCTTTCAAAGAAAGTAAAGATAACAGTAACAAAGAGCATGAACAGCGAGAAGAATAAAAATCCACCGCAGGGAAGGGACAGCGTAAGAGACAGGATGTGTGTGGAGTTATTACTTACCCATTCCAACAGTTCCAGAACTCCCAGTGATAGTACATAGCCCAGGGCAATCCCGAATACAATCACTAAAGAAAACGACAGAAGGGAAAGTCTTCTTATCTTCGTTTTTTTCATTCCTAGTATCTCGAGTTCCGCCATCTCCTTCTCACGCACAGAGAAGAAAAGAACAACGCTGGACTTTGTCGAGACTGCAATGATTATGAAGAGAAGCGACAAGACGCCATACATCAATGTTTTCTCGACAAGAAATGCGCCATATAAGCTGCTCTCGGCTTCCTTCCATGATGTGATGGAGTACCCGTTTTGAGTAAGGAGCTCCGCGTCCTTTTCGCTTATTCCCCTGACTGCCGTCTTCAAACCAGCGTTTTCGTCTGCTTCAGAGAGTGGCAGAAAAAGCATTGTGTCGTCAAATTCACTTCCGAGTGCCGTACGGTATATTCCGCTTATCTTATAGCTCTCGCTCTTGAGGGTCGTTATCGCCTTTCCCGACTTCAGCATAGAGAGCGTCACGTCGTCAAAGCCGTTCTTGAGATAGAAGGAGAAAGGAACGGCAAGAGAGGATGCATCGCCTATATAATACTCGACGCCCCCGTCATAGGACGAGTCTATATACCTTACAAGAAAGGAACCCTCTTCAGAGAGCGCTTCGCCCTCTCCATAAAGAAACACTTCACTCTCCGGCAGTAGTGTCTTTACTTCGTCCTCGTAATCGCCGTCAACTACATAGTCAAAGGACCTGACATCCCTTATCGAAATAAAGCGCGATGACTGGAGATAAGTCATTATCGAAATGACGACAACGGTCACGACAAGGCTCAAGGCTACGGTCAGCATAATCCTGATAGACCTTGACCTCAGTGACCTGGAATGCGGAAAGGCATAGCGGAGGGCTAAAAAGAGCATCATAGTGAATAGGCCTCCTTTATTCTCCTTCCGTCCCTGTCGTAGATAAAGACGTAAGTGGGCTTATTATTTATGTACCTCGTCTCCTCAATCGTCCCGTCAGAGAGAGTGCGGCGCTGAGTCACCTTCTCTCCCGAAGTGTTGTAGTGGGATAGAATATCTCCGTCAAGAGTATACTCCGTTACATATACCCCGTCTTTGTCTTCTTCTCTTTTTTCAGAGAGTGTTCCGTCATCGAGATATGTATATGTTATTCTAGTGTCTTCTTTTTCTTCCCTTATAAGGCGCCCGAGAGAGTCGTATTCGTACTCGGTATCGTCTTTCTTCTCTATGTAACCGCCGCTTTCGGTGGGCTCACGTTCGCCCTCACTCTCATTTATTTCGAATGCCCCGATTTCTATCCTGTCGCCGCCGTCATAAACAAAGTAGTTGTCGCTGAGGTACACGCCTTCGTCAAGAACACGGTAATAGAGTAAGTCACCCTTCTCTGTTGTTGTGTACTCGACATTCTCTATAAGAGTGCCGTTAAGTGAGTAGTTGTAGCCGGAGAGAATGGAGAGCGAATAAAAGTAGTTGTATTCTTTTCTGTCCTCACCGTTTTCGATAACCCTGCGCTCTATTCTGCCGTCCGGGGAAAGAAAGACAGTCTCCGTTTCATCCCCGCTTTTCTCCGTCCAGCCCGAAAAAGTGTATTCCTTCCTCTTTATTTCGTTGCCGTCGGAGTAGAGAACACTTCTCTCATCGTCCTCGTAAAGCACCCAGCCGACGGAGGAAAAGGCCTCAAGCTCCCCCTTCTTCTGCCCGAGTTCATTTGAAGAATACCATGCGGCGGAGAGAGGAAGAACAATGGATAAAAGAGAGAGAAGAACAAATGCTTTCTTCAATTCTTACTCTCCATTCCTATAAGGGCGTTAAGATATTCCTCCTTATCGAAAGGATGGATATCTTCATATTTCTCGCCCGTTCCCACAAAGACAACGGGAAGTGATAAGGTCTTTCCTATCTGGACAAGTGCACCGCCCTTTGCAGCCGAGTCATATTTCGTGAGAATAACGCCGTCGAGTTTAACAGCCTGATTGAAGAGCACAGCCTGACTGAGGCCGTTCTGACCGGTAGTTGCGTCGATAACGAGGAACTTCTTGTAGTTCTTTTCGTCAACTCCCCTGCCCTTTACTATCTTATCGATCTTCTGGAGCTCCCTCATGAGGTTTTCCTTGTTGTGCATACGGCCCGCCGTGTCGATGAGAACCAAATCATCCTTCTGGCTGACAGCTGAAGTCACCGCGTCATATACTACAGCTCCGGGGTCGGATCCTGTGTGCTGTTTGACTATCCTCATCCCGAGTCTCTCAGCGTGTATATCGAGCTGATCGACTGCAGCTGCACGGAATGTATCTGCTGCGGCAAGAAGGACCTTCTTACCCCCTTTTCTGTAGTACGATGCAATCTTAGCTATCGTTGTTGTCTTACCAACTCCATTGACACCGAGAATCATGAAGACATTGACTCCGTCATTGAGCTCTAAGGAATACGGGTTGACATACTCGGATAGTATTTCCTTCATCTTCTCCTGCAGTACTTTGCCGTCCGTTATCTTTTCCTTCTTCGCTGTCTCTCTGAGGGAGGAGGAAATCTCATCTGTAAGCTTCGCCCCCAAATCGCCCTCGATAAGCGCATCCTCAAGGGAGAGGAAGAACTCCTCGTCGATTTTTGTCGACGAGAACAAATTCTTTATCTTTTCACTGAATTTACTGAATAATCCCATTGTATTTTCCTTATAGTCCTGTTTTAGCCGAGTTGAAGTAATCAACTGCACTCTGCACCAGGTTTATTAATGATACTACCGAGCACCCGGTAAAAACAACCTTACTTATACTTCCGAGTGTCTGAGAGTAGTAGTTAGATATCGCCGTCGATGCCGTATAGCCGCCGAAAGAAAGAAGAAGGTAGAAAAGGGATGAGTAGAAGTCACCCTTCTCCTTTGTCATTATATCCACGCTTTCAGTCCATAGAGGCGCCATGGAGAGCGTAAGGGAGCTTTGCTTTCTCCTCTCCTGATAGGAATAAGAAGCAAAGGATGGGGACGAGAGCGAAATAATATATGGCGTGAATACCCCCTCGAGCGTTTTCTTTTCAGTCTTTATGCCGTTGAAGTAGATATCTGCATCGAAGGGGTAGGTAATGAGGTGTATGCTGCTCCCCTCATCCTTCTCGAGTGTGAGGTTTATGTCGCTGCTGCTGCCGTCCAGGTTATAGGTGAATATACTCTCCTTATAGCCGTAGGATGACAGCGTGAAGGTATGTATGCCGTCCTTGAGGATAACGTATCCGCTTCCGCTTTCGTAGTTCACTCCGTCCAAAAGGAGCGTTGAATCCTCCGGGGTACGGTTTACTCTGTAGAGTGAGTAATCTTCACTGAGTAAGAGTGAGGAAAAAAGGGAATAGAGGATATCCTCTTCGCTACCAGCCGTGAGGGTGTTATACCAAGCACTATGTATCATCTCACCGTCGAAGTAGAGGTCGATTCTTTCGATATCCTCCCCGCCGTCCGAGGCCACATATAAAACAGCATCGGCACTGTAGCGGATTTTCACCCACTCATTTGCGTCCCTGTCGCCTGAGGATAGATAGTCCTTATATAAGGAAAGGTCTGCCTCCTGAATTTTTAAATCCAAAAGGGTGTAATCAACTTCCTTCTCCTCTTCCTTCTTCCCGCTCCAGCTTTCGTTTCTGTTCTCGTTTGTAAGCTTTATAGCATTATTTATTGCCGTTTCCCGCTCCGCCCTTTCTTCTCTGAGGGCAATAATTCTTTCACTACCGACAGTGGAGAAAGAAGAGAGGACGGTCTTCACGAGCTCTGTGTAGGAGGATGAAGTGCCGTCCACAATCAAACTAAAGCTCTCAGCCCCGAGGGGTGAGAGACAGAGTGTGATAATGATAAAGACAAAGAGAGACTTAACTCTCTTTGGCAAAGTGGAGATAGCTTTCAATAAAGTCATCAATCTCTCCATCCATAACGGCGTTTATATTACCTGTGGAGTAGTTTGTTCTGTGATCTTTAACAAGGGTGTAGGGTTGGAAGACGTAGGAACGGATCTGGCTGCCCCATGCGATATCCTGTTTCTGGAGTGCATTGGCCTCCTTCTCCTTTTCCTTCTCCTTCTGGTAGTACTCGTAGAGTTTAGCTCTCAGCATCTTGAAGGCTACATCTTTATTCATGTACTGACTTCTCTCGTTCTGACACTGAACGACGATACCCGTTGCATAGTGGGTGATTCTGACGGCAGAGTCTGTCTTGTTGACGTGCTGGCCGCCTGCTCCCCCGGCACGGTATGTGTCGAGTCTGTAGTCCTCGGGCTTGATATCTATCTCGATATCGTCATCAACCTCGGCAGAGGCATAGACAGAGGCAAAGGAAGTGTGACGTCTCTTTGCAGCATCGAATGGAGAAATCCTGACAAGCCGGTGTACACCCACTTCGCCCTTCAAATAGCCGAATGCATACTCCCCGCTGACCTTCATCGTGACTGACTTTATTCCGCCCTCATTCTCTTCCATATCGAGAATTTCGCACTTGAAGCCGTGGCGTTCAGTCCAGCGGATGTACATTCTCATGAGCATGCTCGCCCAGTCGGATGCCTCGGTTCCGCCGGCACCTGCGTGTACAGATAGATAGAGGTTGTTCTTATCGAACTTGCCGTCGAGAAGGGTCTTGAGCTTAAGCGGCCTGAATTTGTTTTCGAGGTCCTCTATCTGCTTCTCGAGCTCCATCCTCAGGCTCTCGTCCTCCTCGCTTTTATATAAATCGAGCAGCTCCCCGAGGTCATCAATCTCGCCGATTATTTCCTTCCACGGGTAATAGCTGTCCTTGAGAAACGATAGTTTCTGGAAGGTCTTTTCGGCCTTTTCCTTATCTGACCAGAAGTCGCCTTTTGCTGTTTCTTCTTCGAGTTCTTTTATCTTTTCTTCAGTGCCTGAGGCTTCAAAGACGCCTCCATACATTGTAAGCTTCCACTTTGATATCTTCGAACTTGGATCTATTCTCTATAAACATAATCTTCTTCTCCTTGGTTTATTTAATGTTCAATCTATAGGTTACCGATTCTTCTCCATCCACTTCAAGTGGGAATGTGAATGTTATCTTCTTATAAAGGACAAATTCCTCCATCCCGAGTGCTGTCTCCTCGCTTATTGTCCCGCTTTCCTCGGTAAGTGTGAACTGCTTTGTAGAAGATAGTGTGATAAGAGCGTCGCTCTCCTTGGATCCGTATTTGACAGTCTTTGCTTCAACGCAGCCCTTAGCCACCATATCCATACGCTGCTCGGGAAGTACAAGCTCGGCGTCAACAAGAGAGAGGTAGATAGATATGCTGTATATCCCCTCGAGTCTATTCCTGCCATCCGCCATAATAGTCGAGTCAAGTGTGAAGGTATTAGCCTTGAGCTTATAGCGCTTCGAGATGACAAAGGGCATTTTATTCTCCAGCGGCGTCAATACAACTTCAGACCTTTTCTTATCGAGTACTTCAATGGAGAAAAGGCTGTTCTCCGTCGAGTAACTCTCCTTACCAATTGTGACAATGTCGGTAAAAGATTTTCTAAGAGGAGATGAGGGATTCTCCGGGTCATAATCAGGACGGACCGAGAAGAAGTTGATTCCCCCGGGAAGGTAGTCGAATTCACTGCTTCCTCCCCCCAGTGGCGATATTACACATAAATACGTCTTATTCGACATCACAACAGAGGGAGAGGATATCTCCTCATAGTCGTATTCCCTCATGCTCGGGCCGTCGAGGTAGCGCGTGTAGCAGTTTTCAGCGTCGATTACCGCACGCCAGAAAGATGAGTGTGCAGTGCTCCTGAGGGGCGACATTTCTGCGTCATAAATAAAGAGATTACCCACACTCGTGTTGAAAAGCGCCGTTGTCACATCCTTTTTGAGAAAGCGGTTGTTTCTGAGACTCTGGTTTTCAGCTATCGTTATGTAGCGGTTATACAGGTACCGCATCTGGGCATTCTTTATAAATAATGAGTTGAGGGACCTCATGCCGTAGGTATTGCTTTCCCGCCCATACCATCCCTGCGGAAGGTATCCCATTTTCGATACATTCAAGGATGAAAGAGGAACTGTCTGAACCCTGTCAAGTATGTCGGAGAGAATGAGACCGGGTTTATGGCCATTTCCCTCCCTTACAGCCCCGAGGACTAAGGCATCAATGTTAATGAAGAGAACAAGGCTTTCGTTATCTGAATGTATAAGCCTGAGGAGTGTGCTTCTGAGCTCGTCGTAGTCGATTTCTCCTCTTGAATAAGACATTACTGCCCTGTCGGCTTCGTCGGATGTCGGGTATATTTTCACCCGCCTCCCGAGCTCATTCATCACAAAGGGCTCCGTCTCCCCCTGCTCCTTCCCGTCGTGGGTTGATATCACCACACTGTCTATCCCTGCATTGTTGAGAAGAGAAACATAGTTCGGGTGCCACACCCCGCCGTAGAAAAAGGCTGACTGCGGAAGAATGGAGTATTCGTGTTTTATTTCGCTGGTAAACTTCTCTATCTGCCCCGCTCTGTCCTTGGGTGGCAGTAGAGACAACACGCTCTCGCTCCAGCTTCCGGTAATCGGCTCAATTTCGCCCCTCTTCATCAGCATACCCAGCAGCGTTTTGTATTCCGCTCTTTCACGCTTGATGTACTTCATCATCTGCGATGACTGGTATAGAAAGATATGATTGCCGCCGTTATTGTAGAGGTAGGAGAAAATGGGCTCGTAAACGAGAGAGAGCGTCCTGTCGAAGAGGGAGGAAGGTGCGCTGTAGAGCGTTGTATATAGTCCCAAAGCCACCTTCATCCTTTATCTCCTTTCTATGTCCTTACTATGCACTTCTGCGGGCACTTTTCGCACGCGATGGGCGCATTATCCTGGTTTTTCCCGAAATCGTTTGATGAAAGGAAATTCTCTACCACAAAGGGAGAAGAATCAACCTTCGTCTCACAGATTTTACATCCGATACATGCCCTGGAGCATGCCTTCTTCGCCTTCGCCCCGCTCTGATGGTTGGAGCATGCTACAAGGTATTCAGCGCTGTACGGAACAAGTTGAATAGTACCCTTAGGACATACCTTAGTGCAAGAGCCGCAGCCTATGCACTTCTCTTTGTCGACTACAATTGAGCCGTCATCTCTTCGTCCGATAGCCTCGACGGGACATACTTTCATACACGATCCGAGTCTGAGGCATCCTTCCTTGCACTCATTGTCTCCACCGAAGAGAAGAGAAAGCGCATTGCAGTCCCCGCTTCCGTCGTACTCGAAGGCTTTTTTAGTCACATCGCTGTTACCGCTGCAGAAGACAAAGGCAACCATCCTCTCCTTCTTTTCGGCCTCCACCCCGACAATCTCGCTCATTCTGCGGCTGAGCTCTTCTCCGCCCGGCTGACAGAGCCCGGGGAGTGCAGTGCCGTTATTCACGGCCTCTGCATATGCAGAGCAGCCCGCAAAGCCGCAGCCTCCGCAATTGGCGCCGGGCATAATTTCCTCAAGCTTCTCAAGCCTTTCGTCTTTTTTCACACTCAATTTCTTCTCGGCAAACGAGAGTCCTATTCCAAGTAAGAGTCCAAGAACGGAGAGAATACCGAAAGCATATAAAATATTGATCATCACATCCCTCCTTAAGCCAAATTGAGGTTAATCAAGAGTGTCGAATCGAAAGCCATGAACGCCAGTGCCATGATTGATGCCGAAATAAACGTAATCGGAACACCCTTGAACCACTTCCGAACAGGAAGAAGCGAAAGCCTCTCTCTTATATTCGACATAAGAACAATTGCGAGCGTGAATCCTATTCCCGCACTTACGCCGGCAACAAAGGACTCGAGAAGGTTATGGCCTTCGTCGATGTTGATGATTGCGATGCCGAGAACAGCACAGTTCGTGGTAATAAGCGGGAGGTAGATTCCGAGTGCCTTATAGAGGGAAGGCGAAAACTTACGGATTATCATCTCGACAAACTGCACCAGAGCTGCAATAGCGAGAATGAATGCGATTGTCTTCATGTACTCGAGGCCGAAGGGAACAAGGAGGCCGTAGTATATGACCCAGCAGAAGACGGATGTGACAGAGGTGACGAATGTTACGGCAACTCCCATTCCGATTGCTGACGAGGGACTCTTACTGACTCCGATAAAAGGACAGAGCCCCATGAACTTAACAAGAATGAAGTTGTTGACGAAGATATATGTTACAAGAATTCCGATGTAGCTCATTTTGTCTCTCCTTTACTCTTGTCGTGAGCCTGCTTCCAGATGAAGAATGCCTTGAGGTACCCCATGACAAGTAGCGCACCTGCACTCACGCCGATTACTCTCATCGGGGAGGACGAGAGGCCGGGGATACGGATGACGCCGTCCCAACCGCCGACGGCAAAGAGTGTGATTGTCCCGTTACCGATAACTTCTCTCAAAAGTGCGATGAATGTAAGCCCCAGTGTGAAGCCGCAGCCCATACCTATGCCGTCGAGGGCACTGTCGAGAACGCTGTTCTTGTTTGCAAAGGCCTCGGCACGACCCAGGATTATACAGTTGACGACGATAAGCGAGAGGTATATTCCGAGTGCCTCGTAGAGCGCCGGAAGATACGCGTGCATTATCATCTCAAGGATTGTGACAAACGATGCGATTATGACGATGTATGCCGGAATTCTTATGGAATCGGGAATGACACGCTTGAGGGCGCTGATGAAGATGTTCGATCCCGTGAGGACGAATATGACCCCCGCTCCCATTCCGAGCGCGTTCGATACCTGTGTCGATACAGCCAGGGTGGGACACATTCCGAGCATGATTATGAATATAGGGTTCTCCTTCCAGAGGCCTTTTGTTAATTCCTTTAAATGTTGACTCATCTTATAACTCCTTGACAAAGAGGCTTCCTGATTTGAGTGTCGAACTGACGGCACGGAATGTGAAGGAAGCTCCGCTTATGAGGGCCTTGTCGCTCTCGCCCAGGTCTGTCTTGCCGCTCGGGAATGAGACTGTGTCGCCCATGCCGGTGAAGAGGTCCATGTACCATTCGTTCTCGGCATTCTTACCCAGTCCCGCCGTCTCGCTGTCCTCTGTCATCTGGGCCTTTATGAGAGCACCCTTTGTGTCGTAAGACGCAATGATTGTGAATTCACCGCCGTATCCCTTTCCGATCAGCTGCAGCACATACCCGGAAAGCTTTCCATCCTTATAGAGGGTTGTGACTTCTTTCACTGTGTCATCGTTTTCGACAGTCTCTGTTTCCCCGATTTCAAGACCGTTACTTACCTTTTCGAGGGCAGCGCGGTTTGCTTTGATTACGTTTTCTTCAATTACAGGAGCTGTAAATGAGTTGACCCATGCGCAGAGGGATGCACATACGGCACAGATGAGAAAGAGCACAAGTCCTGTTTTCATTATAGTCTTCATTTCTCTTCCTCCTTCTTCGTTTTGACTGGCTTTATGTCGCCGAACTTCTTGCGCTTTACAAACTTATCGATTGTAGGAGTTACCATGTTCATCAAGAGTATTGCGAGTGAGACACCCTCGGGCAGGGAGCCGAAGTATCTGATGATGAAGGTGAAGAAACCACACCCGAATGCGTAGATAACTTCTCCCTTAGGAGTGTTCGGGCTCGTAACCCAGTCTGTCGCCATGAAGATTGCACCGATAAGTAGTCCGCCGGAGAATACACTCATCAATACTTCACCTGTAAAGAGCCCAGTTCCGTTGGCGAGTCCTCCGAACACCCATGTTAAAAGAGAGAACGAGCCGATGAAGAATACAGGAACATACCATGTTATTACATGTGTACACATCAAGAAAATTCCGCCTGCGATTAGAAGAAGTGCACTAACCTCCCCGATCGACCCGGAAGCAAAGCCGAAGAACTCATCAACTACATATGGGTTGATATTTAAGGCGGACCCAATCTTCCGGGCAAAGTTCGTCACAGGGTAGCCCACACTCTCGAGTACTTCTGCGCTCGAGAGGCCCGAACCGAGTTCCATCTTCAATGCAGAAAGAGGAGTTGCCCCGCTTGAGAGCTCTGCACTCTTCTTGAAGACCCATGGCATTGCGAATGACGACATCTGGGAGGAGAACGAGAAGAAGACGAAGGCACGACCCGCAATTGCAGGGTTAGCCCAGTTGCATCCGAGTCCTCCGAATGTCCACTTACACACACCTATTGCAAATGCCGAGGCAATTACAGGAACGTAGAGCGGAACTGTCGACGAAAGGTTCATTCCGACAAGAAGGCCCGTAACAAGCGCCGAACCGTCCATGAGAGTGTCTTCATGACTTATCTTATTCAAGAGGTATTCCGTCAGAAGAGACGAGCCTATGGAGAGCAGGAGAACCACAACGGCACGCCACGAGAATATGATACATCCCCAGATGGCAGCAGGAAGAAGCGCAAGAACAACATAGAGCATGGCCTTGTCTGTCGTCATAGTTGAGTGGAGATGAGGGCTTACCTTTACTTTATTCATTTGATGTTCCTCCCCATTTTCTTACCCAGTTTGAATGTCTGTACTAAATCAAGTCCCGACGGGCAGGAGTAAGCACAGCAGCCGCATTCCTTGCAGTCCATAAGACCTATGTCCAGGGCTTCCTTATACATGCCGTGTGTAATGTAGCGGTACATATTGTTCGGCGTAAGGCTCATCGGACAGTGCTGTGCGCACTTACCGCAGTGCATGCACGGAAATATGTGCGTCTTTTTCTCCGATTTCAAAACAAGCAGGCCGTTGTTTCCCTTTATTGTAGGACACGAGAGGTCGGGCATATCGAAACCCATCATCGGGCCGCCGGCGATATATTCGTTTGCCTTCTCCCTGTCTCCGCCGCAGTAGTCGAATAGAGTTTCGAACGATGTTCCGAACGGGACGACAAGGTTTTTCGGCTCTTTAATGAGTTCGCCGCTGACAGTAACAACACGCTCGATAAGAGGCTTATGATATACAACAGCCTCAAAAACGGCATTCACACTCGATATAGAGCATACGATTGCGCCGATATCGAGAGGAAGTTTACCTGAGGGTATTTCCTTCTTCGTAATTGCTGCAAGAAGCTGCTTTTCGTCGCCCTGCGGATACTTCATCTTCATTAAATCCACGTCGAGCTTAAGGGACATATCTAGAGCGGTCTTCTCGAGGAGGAGTGCCGCATCTTCCTTGTTCTCTTCAACGGCTATTACTATCTTTTCGGGATTGAGAATCTTCTTGATGATTTCAACGCCCTCGAGGATGGACTTCGTCCTTTCCTTCATAAGGCGGTAGTCGCATGTCAGATACGGCTCGCACTCGACGCCGTTTATAACGAGCCACTCGACCCTTCTGCCATTTGTGGCGAATTTGACAGCTGTCGGGAACTGCGCCCCGCCCATACCGACGATGCCGCTATCCTTAACTATTGAACACAGCTCTTCTTGTGAAAGATTTCTCCATTCAAAGCGCTTATCGAAAGTGATGCTCTGTTCTTCGCCGCATTCAATGACGACAGCGTCGCACACAGCTCCGCTCGAGAGAGTTGCTTTCCTTATTTCCTTAACCTTTCCGCTTGCAGGTGCATGGACGGGAGAGGAGACAAAACTCGATGCCTCTCCTATCTTCTCTCCACGGACAACGGAGTCCCCGACCTCAACTATACACTTTGCAGGCGCGCCTATATGCTGCGACAGGCTTACCACCAATTCTTTGGGAAGCGGCAATACCTCGATAGGCTTGTCTTTGGAGAGGGCTTTCATATCGTGAGGATGAACACCCCCCTTTTTAAACGTAGTACCTCTTATCACTACATCCTCCTTGTCTAAAATCCAACATTTTAATGCTAAAGCAAAGAAGACGAAAACGCAAATTGAGAGCCCTTTACGATATTTATTTATTGCTTTCAACTTCTTCTTTAAGAGCAACAACTTACTAGGCCGGTATTAAGTTAAATCTTTATTGATAAAGAAATACTTTTTTATTTTCGACTCTTATCTCCTTTTTGCGCTGGAAGGGTGAAAGAATAAAGGGAGGAAAATCAAGATAGATTATCCCGAGAAGAGCATATTTTTCTTTTTGACCTACTTTTTTCTTCTAACGGCTGGAACACTTTCCGTTTATGTGTTTCAATTAAGCCATCTTGATTACAAGGAGGAAGTAATGGAAGACGGCCATAGTGGCAAAGCCACAGCAGAAGCAGCAGAAAAAGAAATGCCTCCTAGTATCATGCCGTCTTACAGGCGGTAATCGGATAAGCTTTCTTTTTCTTTCTCAATCCATAAAGGAGGAGTAGAATGGAAAACGAAACACAGCTGACACAGCACCCTGATTATGCAACCGAATTAATCGGGATTATCAAAAGTAATATTTCGCCCCTGGCACTCAAGGAAAAGCTCTCGGACTATCACGATAATGATATAGCAGAAGCATTTGAAGAACTTTCAAGCGAAGACAGAGCAAAGGTATACAGGATCCTTGACGCAGAAGGCCTTGCCAACATCCTCGAATATATCGAGGACCCGGCGCCGTTTCTCAACGAGTTGAGCGTCAAGAAGAAGATAGCCGTACTCGGCTCCATGGAGTCAGATAAGGCAACAGAGTACCTCAAGAGCATCCCAAAGGGGGAGCGGAACACCCTTGTGGAGTTTCTCGACGACGAGACTAAGGAGAACATCGCGCTCATCGCATCCTTCGATGATGACGAAATCGGCTCGAAGATGTCGACGAACTTCGTTGAGGTCAAGAACGGACTTTCAATCAAGGAAGCCATGAAGGAGCTCATCGACCAGGCTGCGGAGAACGACAACATCCAGACTATATACGTTGTTTCGCAGGCGGGTCTCTATTACGGAGCAATCGACCTCAAGGACCTCATCAGGGCGCGCGAGGGTCAGACTGTCGAAGACATAGTCTCGACCAGCTACCCTTACGTCTACGCTCACGAGAACATCGATGAATGCGTCAATAAGCTCAAGGACTACGCCGAAGACTCGATTCCTGTACTCGATTCCTCGAATAAGCTCATCGGAGTAATCACATCACAGGATATGATGGAACTCATCGACGACTCGATGAGAGACGACTACGCAAAGTTTGCTTCTCTCAACGACGAAGAGGATATAAACGAGGGCATACTCTCTTCCGTTCGTAAGAGACTACCGTGGCTCACGATACTTCTATTCCTGGGTATAGGAGTATCTACAGTTGTCAGTTTCTTCACCCAGATTGCCGCACAGATTGCAATTTTAATATCATTCCAGTCACTTGTTCTCGACATGGCAGGTAACAGCGGCACACAGTCACTTGCCGTCACGATACGTGTACTGACAAGCGATAATTTAACGTTCAAAGAGCTATGTAAACTCGTCTGGAAGGAAACGAGAGTCGGATTCTTCAACGGCCTAATAATGGGCATTATATGTTCGGGAGTAATCGGCCTCTTCATATACCTTTTTAAGGTACGGGATCTTTTCTACGCATTCAGTATTTCGTCGTGCACGGGACTTGCGCTTTTATTAGCAATAACGGTATCGAACCTTATGGGCACAATCATTCCTATAATATTCAAGAAGGTTCATATAGATCCGGCAGTCGCATCGGGCCCGCTTATCACAACAATGAACGACCTTGCAGCCGTCATCGCTTACTACGGCCTGGCATGGCTGCTGCTGATAAACGTTGCCCATATCGCATGAAAGAATATTGACGCTTGAAGTGAACGGATGGGGAATATAAACTATTATTGGAGTTGGCTATGATATATTGTGTTGAAGACGAAGCTGCAATAAGAAACATGATGGTCTACACCCTTATGGCTTCCGGCTATGAGGCTGAAGGCGTCGAGTGCGGCAAGGCACTCTGGGAAAAACTCAGCTCTTGTAAGCCTCAGCTCATCATGCTCGATCTCAACCTGCCCGAGGAGGACGGCTTGAGTGTCCTCAAGGAACTGAGGGCAAATCCCGAGACAGACTCCATTCCCGTCATAATCGCAACTGCACGCGGAACCGAATACGATAAGGTACTGGGACTCGACAGCGGTGCCGACGACTATCTCTCGAAGCCCTTCGGCATGATGGAGATGATAAGCCGTGTAAAGGCGGTACTACGCCGCTGTGAGCCGAGAAAAGAGAAGAAGGTCTATTACCTTGGTCCCCTTACCCTCGACTCCTCATCGAGGACCGTCACTGTAAACGGAAAGATGGTCAAACTTACAGGAAAGGAATACGAACTCCTGGCACTCCTTCTTAAGGAGAACGGAAAGGTCTTCTCCCGCCGTGATTTGATGAAGACAATCTGGGGAATAGACAATATAGGTGAGACAAGAACAGTCGACGTTCATGTCGCGACACTCAGAACGAAGATAAGCCCCGCAGGACGGTACATCGAGACAGTGAGGGGCATCGGCTACAGAGCCCGCGACCAGCACTGAAGATGACACGCAGAATCATTCTTTACGTTCTTATTTCCCTCCTCCTTGTTGCTTTCTTCTCCGTCATTCTTACCCTCCAGGCAACAACAACGGTAATAGGGAAAAGGCAGGAGACAAAGGTAAGGGAACTCCTCGAGGTCCTCGCCTACATCTACTCTGAAGAAGGGCCCTCCTTCATCGATTCCTTCAAAACTGAAGACTACAACATAACCCTCCTCTCCCCCGACGGTGAAATCATGAACAAGGTA
The DNA here is from genome assembly GCA_963646155.1 of Eggerthellaceae bacterium. GTDB lineage: Bacteria > Spirochaetota > Spirochaetia > Sphaerochaetales > Sphaerochaetaceae > Ornithospirochaeta. The sequence continues at coordinate 18,726 of CAVIUT010000017.1, forward strand.
TATGAAAGCTCATGGTACCTTGTGACAGATAAGAGCGCAGTCGAGGAGTTTATACTCGATGTAATGAGCGAGAAGGAGACGATAAAGAGCAGAAACGTTCCATTCTTATTCGGCAATCTCATCCTTGCCGGCATATACACCGAAGACGGTAATATACTCGTTGCATCCACAACCCTCCGCACTTTCGGCGACACCATCAGCGACATGAGACTCGAGCTCTTATACATAATACTTGTATCTGTACTCATATCATCATTCCTCGCGCGTCTCATCTCATATATCATCGTCCAGCCGTTGAACGAAATAAACGTCGAGGAGCCGGAGAAAGTGAATGAGAACAAATACAGGGAGATACTTCCCCTCCTCAATAAGATAGCCGAGCAGAAGGAGAGCATAATAACTCAGGAGAAGATGCTTGAGGAGGAGAAAGGACGCTTTCGGGCAATATCTGAAGCGCTTGTCGAGGGAATGATTCTCGTCGAAGCCGACGGCACTATATCATATATAAATAAGTCGGCGGTATCTATTCTTGCCTTAGGGGAATACCCGACTGGAAAGAAAATCGAGGCACTCGGGAATGCCGAGCTGGAAGAGGTTATCACGCGCACGATGGATAAGAGCGGGGAAAACAGCGTCATATACATCGGCGAAAGAGCCTTCAAGGTCGAAAGCGAGCACCTCTTTCTTTCAGACGGAGGGTACAACGGTGTGAGTGTCCTCCTCTATGACGTGACGGAGCATATGGCTCTCGAGAGGGAAAGGCGGGAGTTTACGTCAAATGTTTCACACGAATTGAAGACGCCGCTCCATATAATCTCGGGAAGCGCCGAACTTTTGAGGCTCGGAATAGTGAAAGAAGAGGACAAGAAGACCTTCGTCGACCAGATTTACAACGAGTCGCGTAGGATGAAGGAGCTCATTGACGATATCATAAAGCTCTCCAGGCTTGACGAAAACGGAAAGACAATCGAGAAGGAGAGAATCCGTGTACTCGACACTGCAGGGTCTATTATGGAGAGCCTGAGAAAGGTTGCACTCGAGAAGAACATCTCTTTCCATTTAAAAGGAGACGATGCATATATAGAGTGCAACAGGAGTATGTTCAACCAGATTCTCTATAACCTTGTAGATAATGCCGTGAAGTATTCAAACCCCGACGGCAGGGTCTCCCTCACTGTCAAAGAGGAGAAGGGGGAAGTTATAATCGATGTAAAGGACAACGGCATAGGAATACCGAAAGAATACCACGATAGGATATTCGAGCGTTTCTTCCGTGTCGATAAGTCAAGAAGTAAAGAAGTCGGAGGGACGGGACTGGGACTCGCGATTGTCAAGAATTCTTGTCTTGAGAACGGCGGGGATGTCAGGGTAGAATCATCTGTAGTGGGAGAAGGAACAACATTCAGGGTAACCTTCCCTTCTTCCAAAGGCGGGGACGGTGAGAATTAAGGACTACCTTAAAAAACTATACGACACGATAAGCGAGAAGATATTCTCCTATTTCAGGGGAATTACCGTCTACGGCCTTGTCGGACGCTCGGGGACGGGAAAAAGCTACCACGCCAAGGAAGTTGCAGTCAAATACAACATTAAGCTGATAATAGATGACGGCCTCCTTATAAAGGGCGATAGGATTATATGCGGCCACTCTGCAAAGGAAGAAGCAAACTTCATGGCGGCTGTCAAAACGGCAGTCTTCGATGACGACGAGGACAAGAGGGCAATGACCTCGGCCCTACTCAAGGAAAAGACAAGAAAGATATTGATTATCGGAACAAGCGAGAAGATGGTGAATAAGATTGCCTCCCGCCTCGATTTGCCTCCAGTACAGAAGGTCATACACATAGAAGAAGTTTCAAGCGCAGACGACATAGAAACTGCGATGCACATACGCTTCACGGAAGGAAAGCACGTAATCCCGGTACCCTCGATTGAAATAACACGTTCGGCCCCCGAAATCGTATTCGATACAGTCAGGGTCCGTTTCGGGCGATCGTCAAGACTAAAAAATAACATCAGCGAAAAGACAATCGTAAGACCCGAGTTCTCACGGCCGAAAGAGGAGACGATTAACGAGACGACTCTGCAGCAGATGATAAAGCACTCGATTACAGAGTACGATTCAGTCATGAAGGTAAAAAAAGTAAAAGGTGTGAGGAATGCTGACCACAGCTACTCTATAAGTATCACACTGCTTCTTCCGCCACGCCACTACATCCCTTCTACGATATCTGACTTACAGCAATATGTCAGGGACTGCCTCGAGAAATTCGGCTCCATCATGGTTAAAAGCGTTTCAATTGAAATCGAGGAATGGGGTTAAACTTCAGGAGGAACAGCCTCTGTGCTCTTTTTCTTCCTTTTTCTCTTACGGCTCTTCTTGAGTTTCGGGTTGACGGGCTGGGGCTTTTTCTCTTTCTTTTTCTTCGCCTTCTTACGGCACTTTATACCGTTGTACTCAAGAACGCTCAGAGCAGCGCTCTCTATATCCTGATTGGACGGGGTTATGGGACTGAGGATGACCTTTGCCTGTCTGTATGCATCCTTCTCAATCTCGTCGTACTTACTGAGGTCGCTTCTCGATACTATGACGGCCGAGCGAATCATATAGTAGAACATCTCGCCGCGTGTCGGAAGCTCGCCCCCCCTCTCCTTGATGGGCCGCACTACTTCGTCCAGAGCCTCTAAACTCTTAAACATCTCCTCTCTTCTACAGTGGTCCGCATACATCGGAAGAATGTACTGCAACAGCCTGTAGTGATATAAAGCGCGCATAATATCAGCACTGTGCCCCGAAGAGAGGACCTTCACTATCTCATCGGTGAGCCTGCTTGTTGCACAGCGCTGCAGATTCTGGGCATTGAGCCTCAGTGCCAGGCGCACATCAAAACATAAGGAAAAGCCCGTCGTCACCTTGTACTTGACGGCCCTGATCATCCTTACCGGATCCTCGGAGAATGAATACGAAAGAGGAATCAGACTTCTTATCCGCTTTTTCCTGAAATCCTCCATACTTGAGGAAAAGTCAAGTATTTCCTGAGTCTTGGGGTTATAGTAGAGGCTGTTTATCGAGAAGTCCCTACGCTTAGCGTCCTGCTCGATTGTGCCCCAGATATTGTTGTTGCCGTCCTCGAAGTTCTCTTCGTCACTGCGGAATGTGGTGACCTCTATTATCTTGGAGCCGAAGAAGAGATGGACGATTTTAAAGCGTCGTCCGATTATACGGCTGTTCCAGAAAAGGCGCTGCACCTGTCTGGGACTGAGGGATGTCGCAATGTCGAAATCCTTAGGAGTGTTACCCAGAAGTATATCCCTTACGGCACCTCCGACAATGTATGCCTCCCCTCCGACTTTCTGTATCTTTCTGACAGCCCAGAGCGCATCACGGTCTATCATACTGTTTCTGACCGGATGTTCTGAGGAAGTGTATATTCTGCAGACGGGGACGCTTTTTCCCTTTTCATTTGTCTTGTATCTAACAAACACGGGTATTTATCTTAATTGGATTTATTCGCATGAACAAGTGTCAAAGGCCACAAAAGAGACAAAAGGTCGACGATGGAACAAATTTTCAACTTCTCATAAAGAAGTACGTACATGTCAAATAAAACATTATAATATCAAAGTTTATCTTAGTCTAAAACGTGCAGGGATAATAGATTTTAAAGGTAGCTGAAAAAAAGAAGCAAAAGCGTTATAATCATTTTGTTTGGAGATATTTATGATAGAACCAGTAGTCCTCAAAGGCTTCCGTGACAGTCTTCCGAAAGAAGAGATACCGAAGAAAAAGATAATTAAAGAACTTGAAAAGTGCTTTCAAAGCTACGGCTTTGTTCCGATAGATACACCTGTTCTGGAGTACACATCAGTACTTCTTGGTAAAGGCGGTGGAGAAACAGATAAGCAGGTTTTCCACTTTCTCGATAACGGCGGAAGGGAAGTTGCAATGCGCTTTGACCTCACAGTCCCGTTTGCGCGCTTTATGGCTTCCCACACATCAGAGCTCCCCCTTCCCTTCAAACGCTACCATATAAATAAAGTATGGAGGGGCGAAAAACCGCAGAAAGGAAGATACCGTGAATTCTTCCAGTGTGATTTCGATATCGTCGGAGTCGACAACGCATCTGCCGACTACGAGATACTCTCGATGATGAATTCATCCTTCTCCTCCCTCGGCATTTCAGGCTACACCTTCCACATTTCGCACCGCGGCCTCTTCAATACATTTTTGGAGAAAATCGGAGTAAGAGATAACTCAGTCGAAATACTCCGCGCTGTCGATAAACTGAGAAAGATTGGAGAAGACGAAGTAAGGACTATCCTGGAGGAGATAACTTCCTCAAAGGAAAAGGCATCGCTCATTCTCGAGTACATCACATCCTCGTCCTCGTCATTCATGGAAACACTTGAAAAGCTCGAGTCTCTTTCAGGCGGAGAGAGCGAGGGCTCGAAGAGAATGAAGGATATCTACACGCTGCTCGAAGGAACAGGTATTGCCTCCCACTTTGTCCTCGATCCGTCAATCACCCGTGGTCTCGATTACTATACGGGAATCGTATACGAGACATTCCTTACATCAGCCGAGGAGATAGGCTCCGTATGCTCCGGCGGCCGCTACAACAACCTTGCATCCCTCTACACGAAGGAGAATCTCCCCGGCGTCGGTTCCTCGATTGGACTGGATAGGCTCATTGCAGCACTTGAGGAGCTTAAGAGTCCCTTACTCGAGAGAAGAGAGAGCAGTGACTGTCTTATTCTCCACTCCGGCGATAATCTCCTCGACGCCGAGAAAGCTGCAGTGGATATGCGAAAAGAAGGCCTCAGGGTCGACTTATACCTCCTTGACAGTGCAAAGATGAAGAGAGTCTACGACTATGTCGATAAGACAGATATACCCTACATTCTCACCGTCGGCGGAGCTTTGACGCTGAGAGACCAGAAGACGAGAGAAAGCAGCACATTCTCTTCCATCGATGAGGTAATAGAGAGAATCAAGGCGTGATAGACTACAAGGCATTAGCTGTATATAAAAGCCGGGACGAAATATTATCCTCCCTCGAAAAGAGCCAGGTTATAATCGTTGAGAGTCCCACGGGAAGCGGTAAGACAACACAGATTCCCCTTATTCTCAATGAGGCGGGGTACGCCGAAAGGGGTATAATCGGAATTACACAGCCGAGGCGTATTGCGGCGGTGAGTGTGAGCGAGTTCATAAAGAAGCAGATAGGAGACGAGGGCTCATTCTGCGGCTACACTATGCGCTTCCACGACACGACGGACTCTTCAACGCGTATCAAGATAATGACAGACGGAATAATACTTCAGGAAGTAAAGGACGACCCGCTTCTTTCAAGGTACTCGGTAATCATGGTCGACGAAGCACACGAGAGAAGTTTAAATATCGACTTCATACTCGGGCTCTTGAAGGAGATTATCCCCCAGCGCCCCGAGCTCAAGGTGATAATTTCAAGTGCGACAATAAACACTTCCTCTTTCTCCCGCTTTTTCGATAATGCCCCTGTTGTCTCCATTTCCGGTCATCCCTTCCCCGTTGATGTCGTCTATTCGCCCCTGAGGCTCGAGAAGGAAACTAAGGACGAGTTCTATGAGAAAATCGCAACGCTTGTAAAGGATGCGCACGAGAGAGAAAACGGCGGGGATGTACTTGTATTTTTACCCGGTGAAGCCGAGATAAAAGACTCAATAAACACCCTGTATGCCACGCTCAACATAGACGATTATGAGATATATCCCCTATACGGAAGGCTCTCGAAAGAGGATCAGGACAGGGTATTCATACCGACAGCGGAGGGTAAGACAAAGGTTGTCGTTGCAACGAACGTCGCCGAGACGTCGCTCACAATCGACGGCATAAGGACTGTGATAGACTCGGGACTCGCGAAGACAAACTACTACAATCAGCGTAACTTCACCTCCTCCCTTATTCCAACTCTTATTTCGCGCTCATCCGCCGACCAGCGTAAGGGAAGGGCCGGAAGAACAAATAGCGGTGTATGCTACCGCCTCTACAGCGAGGAAGACTACAAAAGGCGGAAGGAATTCAACGAGGAGGAGATTCTCCATTCGGACCTCGCGGAAGTAATATTGAGGATGTGCGAGCTCGGAATATACAACCCAACATCCTTCCCGTTCATCACAAGGCCGAAGGACGAGGCGCTTTTAAGTGCCGTCGACACACTCGAGTATATCGGAGCTGTAAAGAACGATTTACACCTCACACATATCGGGGAGATGATGATTCAATTTCCGCTTCTTCCACGCCTCTCGCGTGTCATTGTCGAGGCTATAATCAACTACCCGAGCGTAATCGAGCCGGTAATAACGGCAGTATCTTTTCTTTCAACAAAGTCCCCATTCATACTGCCACAGGGAAAGGAATACGAGGCGCGTGAAGTCCACCATATGCTTGTCGACAATGCCGACGGGGACTTTGCCGCATACCTTTCAATCTACAGGCTCTACACCAAATTCGATAACGAAAAATCGAAGGAGAAGTTCTGCACTTCACACTTCCTGGATAAGCAGACGATGGATGAAATCGTCCATATAAAGGGCCAGCTTGAGGAAATCGTTTCAGATATGGGTATTCCTATATCATCAGGGAAGTTCACAATAAAGGACTATCTTATCTGCCTGGCATCGGGTTTAAGGCAGTACATATGTATAAAGACCGAGGGATATTCCTACCGTTCGGTAAAGGCCAGCGAAATCTACATTCATCCCGGTTCCTCATGGTTCATGACACGACCATCATTCATTCTTGCGGGCGAAATCGTCCAGACGAGCAAAATGTATGCGCGCTCCGTCTCGCCCCTCAAGGCCGATTGGATAAAAGAAATAGACCCAGCCCTCTTGAAGGAACTTATATCTCCAAAGAAGAAAGCAAAGGAGAAGGAGAAAAAGGAGATTCTTCACTCCGATACATCTCTCAATCCTTTCCGTGTCAACCAGGGTAAGTGCCACTACATAGTACCTCTCAAGTCTCTCAAGAAGGTTACGGACCGTTCGAACAAGGAGATTTTTCTCTCCGTGGATAATGTGCTTTCACGCCTCCCGATTAAGACAAAGATACTTGATAAGGAGTATTTCCTTGTCGACAAGTATATTCCCCTTTCACATAAGAAAAGAAAGGGACACTTTACGCAGTACGACGATGACAAGACGATAAATAACTACCTCAAGACTATGCTCAGGCCTTATAAAGCCGGAAAGTACTTCGAGTACCTTTACCTCGAGGAGGACAACGACTCCTTCTTCATATCCGTTACGGCTAACATAGAAAAGGCTGTCGCTTCCTCCATCTATTCGCTCTCCTCTCTCCTGGATTTAATCCCGGACGATAGAACAGAACTGAGAAAGAAGGTTAAGACGACTATCGAAAGATACGAGAAGTTTTCCTCCACATAAAATATCTTCTTGTACCGGATAACAAAGGTGAAGTAAAATCTGGTTATGAAAGCCATAAACAAAGTAATAATTCCACTTCTGGTACTTCTTACCCTGCTTCTACTTGCAGGCTGCGATAATCATAAGGCAATAGATAAAGCAATAGAAGAAGAGGAAGAGAAAATCCTGAATTTCATGGACACTTATGATGCTGTGCGCGATTGTACTTTACTTGAAAAAAATAAAAGTTTCTACGGAACCTGGGATTTCTCTAAATACGATTCTGATGACAAAAATTGGGAGAGATTAGTCGTAAACTTGTTCATTTATTGTGGTCTTGATGAACCTTATACCAAGATAACAGACTATGAAGGAATAATTGTAATTAAAGAGAACGATAATACCGTCTCTCTCACGGCAAGCGGCGTGAAGATAACACTTGTTACTGAGAGTGGAAAGGAGAAAAGCCTGACATTTAATTGTGACATGAAGAGGAAAGTCACAAAGGAAGGAACAGAGGGTGCGGTGGTTGTGGATTATGAGATATCGTCACTTGAAATCAACACAAAGGAGTATAAGCCGATCATTGCCACCATTTGGGAGGAAGATGAATACACTGGTGGTAGTAAAGCTGAGTTCAGAGTTGCGACCGTAAACAACGGCAGTGTAAGCCTGGATATCCTGAATGCATCGCATTACGGCTATCTCTGATGAGAAAATTTTCGGAGAATCAACAATGAAGAGAATAATCATTCCAATTTTAATAATATCACTTTTTGTCTTATTTATTTCCTGCACTAATTCTGTCTCTGATGCCGTCAAGGAAAATGAAGAGCGACTTGTAGGTTTTATGGATACCTACAGGGCTGTTAAAGGATATTTCAATAGTTCAGTTTTGAAAAAAGCCGAAGGGGCATGGGATTTATCAAAATATGAAACTGAAAAAAATGTGGATGAGATTGTTGAATATATCATTTATGCCACGATAGATGATTTTGACAAAATCACTTCTGCAGCAGGTACTTTCACAAATAAAACAGAAAAAGATGAATCAAATGGCACGAAGTACACATACACATTCAATGGCGTTGTAATCAAATACACCCTTGAAGAAAGCGGGGAAGAGAAGACTCTGACGATTGACGGGGTTTTGTCAACTAGAGAAGAGGAGAAGACAACCCCGGCTGAAACAACAACTTACACCTATGATGATTTGGTGTACTTCGAGCGAGATGGAGAAGTATACAGGAGAATGTCTGCCGTTATCTCTACAGTTAATAACAGCTCCGGGCTTTATTATACATTGCTGTCTGCATCCTATGACGGCCATGATGTAAATTGTGATATACTGAATAGATCGAATTTCTTAAGAAAATGACAGAGACTCAGTTCTTTGAAAGTTGAGAACAACATCAGAAAAGGACGAAATATGAAGAGAATATTAATTACACTGACAGCACTGATTATGCTCATCGCATTAACAAGCTGTAATTACTACACGACACAGGAGGCAACACTCGATTTTATCGACACTTATAAAGTAGCCTACCCGTATTTTAACAATCTCGAATTTTTCACCGAAATCGGCAGTGATACCTATGACTTATCGGAATATGCAGACAACGAAATTACAAAAGACCTTGCCTTGATGCTGCTCTACTCAAGTAATGAGAACTACAAGATTTTTGCCCCAAAAAACGGCAGAGACGGAATAACAATTGAAGACGCATGCGGAAGCGTCAAAATAGAGCGCTCGAGTGACCTCGCCTCCTTCAAATTGACTGCAGCTGACGTCTCTGTCAAGGCAAAGTTTACCCCGGACGAAGAGACGCGGGACGAGAAAGAGATGGAAGGTACACTGCACCTGAGAGGAACAATATCAGCTGAAATGCCGTCCACAAATAACGAAAGCGATATTTGGGAATTCTATGTGGAGGGCTTCGAGCAGAACTCTGTATCCTATAGAGATATAGAAGCCGACATGGATCATTATAAGACAAAGTTTACAAAGGCTGTATGTAATGGCAAGAATGCCGATTGCGATACCCTTACAAAAGAACTATTGAGTAAATAACACAAAGGATAAGATATGAAAAAGATAATAATCTCAATGCTGACTGTTCTTCTTCTCCTCTCGTTCACAAGCTGTGATACCCAGAAAAAGATTGACGAGGCTTTGGAAAAGCAAAAGGATACCTTGATTTCCTTCCGTGACACATACGATGTTGCAAAAAGGTACAACACTGTTATAAGTGTAGCTGGGAAGCAACTAGGAAACGGGGAGTCAATGGAATATGTTTTATCTGATTTCAACGGTGAAGACAAAACTGTAGAAACGGCCATCTACATGCTTCTGAGCTCCAGCAACAGCGAATACGCCCGTATTTCAGATACAGCATCTTCAAAGAAAGTAGAATCTGCAACAGGCACTGTGAAGATTGAGAAATCAGAAGACGGGGCATACACGCTGAGAGCTGAAGGCGTGGACATCAAAGCCACATATAACTCTTCAGATAGTAAAACTAAAGTAGATGCTACACTTTCGCTTGATGGCGTTATATATCAAAAAGACAATAAGGATGAAGAAACGGGAGAGGAAACACTCAATTTCAAAGTAACAGGATTCAGGCAGAACTCCACTCAATATAAGGACATAGAATATTCAGTGACTAGTGAAGAAAGCACTGACGAAGCTACATTCTCAGGGAAAGTTATATTCACAAAGGCCATTTGCGGTGAAGATGATGTTGACCTCGATATACTAAATAGATATTGGCAACCTTATTAAATTGATGACATCCCGCGTCAGAAGCGCCTCTTTTGGGGTGCTTTAAGTGGTCCCAGATTGAAAATGAGAAAAAACTATAGGCTTAAGTTCGGTGAATCTGTCCCTTCGTTATCCTGAACTATGGGTTTGATGTGGCTGGCTCAGAATAGGGGCGTTGAGTTCGGCAGATTCAAAGGTGAAGCCGTGGTAGAAATGTAAAAAATGAGCCGCTTTTAATCGGCATGAGTATTTGCCTGGTGGGCACCATTAGTTGCTCATTATGCATCTCCATGAAGAGAAAGAAGATACTCTCCAAAGATAATGGAAGAACGGGTTGATAAAGCCTGAAGCGGGATTTTTTGACATTTGATGGACATTTTTAGGTTGATGGTGATACATGCTTTCGCCCTTTAGTAGATCTCTCCCGTACAGTTTTGTCAAATTGAGTACGGTACTGCATGTGCTTTATCCCCGCTCTTAAGGTAAGGGGAACGGCGTTATTATTATACGGGATAAGCATTCTCTTTTGTCGTATGTTGCATACATGTGCAACGAGTAATTTCCTCTCAGCGTCATATTGACACCATATATAACACCATGTATATTCAAATCAATAGGTATACAGATGTCAAAAATGGGATAAACTGTTAAAACGTATATATAGCTTATCGAAGGATCTTCGATTTAACGAATTGCGAAAAGTATTAGAAAGCTATGGATATGAGATGAATGCTCCACGGACAGGAAGCAGCCATTATACATTTAGAAAACCAGGCTGCTATCCGATTACCATACCCAAGCACGAACCAATAAAAAGAGTATATGTTGAAATGGTGAAACACGTTGTAGAAAGTGAGGTGACTAATGATGAAAACATTAAATGATTATATGTCCATGCCATACAGAATGGAAGTTGTAGAAGATAAGAAAGAAGGCGGATATGTGGTTGCATATCCGGATTTGCCGGGATGCATTACCTCTGGCAATACAATTGATGCAGCAATAGCTAATGCCCAGGATGCAAAGAAAGCATGGCTTGAAGCTGCGATAGAGGCAGGCGTAGAAATCTATGAGCCTAACAGCTTGGAAAACTATTCAGGACAATTCAAGCTTAGGATGCCGAAAAGCCTTCACAGGTCTTTGGCGGAACATTCAAGCATGGAGGGAATAAGCATGAATCAATATTGTGTATACCTCCTCTCAAAGAATGATGCCCTGGCATATTCAGGAGGTACGCCCTCAATCTAATACATTTCAAAGTAC
>CAVIUT010000018.1:0-29451 GCA_963646155.1 Eggerthellaceae bacterium
GAAGGTTGTATAACAGGATTAGTTTTTCTAAGAATGAAAAAGACGGGGACTCCTTTTAAGTAAGGGAGCCCTCTTTTTTTATATAAATGGAGGAGATTATGAGTATACGTGTCCATGCACTTGAAGGATCGATGGTCAGTACTTCAGGCGGTATCGAAAGGCTGATGGGTATCATAAGGAAATATAATGATGATTCATCTGTTATTGTTCTTCCGCCTCCGCTCAATCCCGAGCTTTCGTTTGATAAACTTCTCGAAAAGGCTGAAAAGCGTGATGAGGATGTATGGAAACTCCTCGAGATGAAGAGAAAAGGGTGGCTTGAACTCGCGTCCTCGTCCCTCTCCTCTGTCGGCTCGGAAATTGTCTCGGCCTCGATTGAATCCTCCTTTAATGACATCAAGGACATATTGAAGGCTGTATGGCTTCTTGAAAGCAGGGAAGGCGGCTCCGGTGATTACCTTGAAAACCTTTCGTCATCATTTCTTGCTCTAATACTGGCGCGTCGTTTTGAAGATGACGGAGTGGCATCCCTCGTCCTTACGGTTCCTCAGATTCTTGAGTCCTCTTCAGTTATAAAGAATAAGAAAGTTGTCCTTGCTGCCGGCACTCTCCTCTACTGCGATGAGGACAGGGATGCATCAGGCAGGGAGCGTGAAGAAGAGGGTTGGGGCGAATACAGCGCAGCATTGATTGCAGCTTCCCTTAAGGCTCCTCTTACATTCTGGAATCAGAAGTCCCTTCTATACTCAGCAAGTAAGAAGGATGTTCCCAATGCTCATATAATCAGAAATCTTACATATAATGAAGCAACGGAGCTCTCGTTCTTCGGTGCGCCTGTTGTTCATCCACACTCCTTCATCCCCGCAATGAATGCCGGCCTTACTCTCTCGCTCTGTTCATGGAGTGAACCTGACGAGAAGGGAACAACGGTAACTGTAAAGGGAAGCGGGAATGAAAAAGGCGTAAAGGCCTTCAGCGTTGTAAAGAACATATCGCTTATAAATGTTGAGGGGTCGGGTATGTCTGGTGTTCCGGGTGTCTCGTCACGTCTCTTCAGTGCACTCAGGCGTGAGGGTATTTCCGTTATCTTCATCTCCCAGGCATCAAGTGAATATTCAATATGTTTCGCAATTCCGCAGAAGGAAGCGAAGAGAGCTCAGACAACAATAGTTACGGAGTTCAGTAAGGAACTCGAAAGCGGTCAGATTTCATCTGTCGGCTCGGAAGACAACCTCTCGATTCTTGCAGTCGTCGGCGAAGGTATGCCGGGATGTGTAGGTGTCGCGGGACAGTTCTTCTCGTCCCTTGCACGTGCCGGCGTCAACGTCCGTGCCATTGCGCAGGGCTCGAGTGAACGTAATATAAGTGCAGTTATCTCTTCTGTCGATGATGTAAAGGCCGAGAGGGCATTGCATTCTGTCTTCTTCATGTCGCCGCAGACGCTCTCGCTCGGTCTCTTCGGCCCGGGTAACATAGGCGGAACACTACTTGATCAGCTTGGTCGTGAGAGTGAGAGACTCAAGCGTGAGTTCGACCTCGATTTGAGGGTGAGGGGAATAGCGACGACAAAGAGGATGCTCCTCTCTGAAGACGGACTTGACCTCTCATCATGGAAGGAGAGGTTCGATAAGGATTCAATACCTTATAACGAAGAAGTATTCCTTTCTCATATAAAGGCATCTTACTATCCTCACTGGGTCCTTATAGATGCAACAGCAAGCGAAGAGAGGGCTGTGCAATATAAGAGCTTCATCGAGAGCGGCTTCCATGTCATAACACCCAATAAGAAGGCTCCTTCGGGACCCTATGACTACTATGAGGAGATTCTCTCCGCTTCACGCCGCACGGGAAAGAAGTTCCTCTATGAAACAACGGTAGGCGCAGGACTTCCGATTATCGTAACGCTCAAGGACCTCAGAGAGACGGGGGACACAATAGAAAAGGTCGAGGGAATGGTCAGCGGTACACTTTCCTGGCTCTTCTCCAATTACGACGGAAAAGTGCCGTTCTCATCCCTTGTTCTCAAGGCAAAGGAAATGGGCTTTACTGAGCCCGACCCGAGGGACGACTTATCTGGTATGGACGTGGCGCGTAAGACCGTTATTCTCAGCAGGGAACTCGGATACAAATCCTCCATCGGCTCTTTCCCGATAGAGTCTCTTGTTCCCGAGAACCTCAGAGAGGTTTCCAAAGAGGAGTTTTTGTCCCGTATAGAGGAGATGGACGAGAAGATGTATTCTCTCTACAGCGAAGCAAAGAGTGAGGGTATGTCACTCAGGTACGTAGGAACCGTTGACGGCGGAGAGTGCTCGGTGGGACTGAGAAAGTTCCCGCTTTCCCACCCATTCAGCCAGGCTAAGGGAACAGACAACGTAATTCAGTTCACGACGGCACGCTACCATAATCAGCCGCTTGTCGTTCAGGGACCGGGTGCGGGGCCGGAAGTAACGGCTGCCGGAATATTTGCCGATATATTACGTCTCAGTGCATATCTGGGATCTAAGATCTAGGAGGATAGAATGATCGAGTACGTTTCAACAAGAAGTAAAGATGGTGTTGTTTTTTCTGCTAGCGAGGCTATCCTAAAGGGCCTTGCTCCCGACGGAGGGCTCTTTGTCCCCCGCGCTCTTCCTGGAATAGATAAGGATTATACAGTGGAGAAAGGACTAGGCAGAGCAATGTACCTTGCCATAAAGCCGTTCTTCGAGGGAGATGAACTTGAGAACGAATTGGAGGATATATGCCGTGATGCCTTTTCCTTCCCCCTTCCTTTCCACACTTCGAAGGATAAGTATTTATATATGGAGCTTATCTACGGGCCGACCAGCGCATTCAAGGACTTCGGTGCAAGATTTCTAGCGTGCACGATGGAAAGACTATTAAGAAAAAGGGGCGAGAAGAAGACAATTCTAGTTGCCACCAGTGGTGATACCGGTGGTGCTGTAGCGTCAGCTTTCTTTGGTAGGGAGAACCTCTCAGTAAAGGTACTTTTTCCGAAGGGAAGAGTTGCTGATAGACAGCGCGCGCAGCTTACAAGCTGGGGCGGCAATGTCGAGGCATATGAAGTCAGGGGGTCATTCGACGACTGCCAGAGAATGGTCAAAGAGGCCTTTATGGATGCGGCAATATCTTCTTCTCTCAGTTCCAGCAACTCGATTAATATAGGGCGCCTTCTTCCTCAGATGGCATATTACGCATACGCATCCACGCTCTTTTTCGAGATGTACGGCGTTAAACCCACCTTCATTGTTCCTTCGGGAAACGTCGGCAATGTCACAGGTGCTTACTGGGCTATGGAGATGGGGTATCCGATAGAAAAGATTGTTCTTGCATGCAATGCCAACAGGACTATTCCTGACTACCTTGAGAGCGGGGAATATAAACCCAGGGAGAGCGTGAAGACACTTGCAAACGCAATGGATGTAGGAGCTCCTTCGAATATGGAGAGACTCTTCGATCTTTATCCGACATTCTCGCTCTTCTCGAGTAAGGTTTCAGCTTATTCTGTTTCCGATGATGAAATAAGACGCACGATAAAGGAAGTCTATGATGATGAGGGATATATAATCTGTCCTCACACAGCATGCGGTGAAAGAGTAAGACGAGACCATCTCTCAACTTGTCCATCAATTGTTGTCGAGACGGCACATCCTGCAAAGTTCAATACTATTGTCGAGCCACTTTTGGGCATAACCATCCCGATTCCGTCGTCACTCTATGCTCTCATGCAGAAAGAGGAGAATGCAAAGGAAATAGGAACAGACTATAAAGAACTCTTCAATTGAGTCTTTTCCGAGTAAACATCGCTTTTCTTGTAGTAGATGAAGAAGAGCAGAGATACCAGTCCCCACGAGAGGGCATATGAATACATGACCCTCTCGATTGTTGCCGTGCATTGAGGAATGCTCAGCCAGATTATCCTGAGACCGCATATGCCGAAGAGCGTGAAGAGCGTCGGCACAAGGGTGCATCCCACGCCTCTCAGAGCGCCCGAATAGATTTCAATCGGTATATAGAGTATGAATACCGGGGCTATAGTCCTGAGTATTCTCATTCCAATATCTATTACAGCTTCGTCGGAAGTGAATAGCAGGAATGCATAACGGCCGAAGTTCAGATAAAGGAAAGTCATGACGACAGCAACGAGCGCGCTCATGAAGAGGCTGTCCTTTACACCTCTTTTCGCCCTGTCGATTTTTCCCGCTCCGTAGTTCTGGCCGACAAACGTTGTTGCCGCAATACCGAAAGCGTTGACAATCATCCAGAAGACTGCGTCAAGTTTGTTGTATGACGCCCAGGCTGCTGCGGTATCTGTACCGAAACGGTTGACGTTGGTCTGTATAATCATGTTCGAGATATTGTACATGATTGACTGGATACCGCCCGGGAGTCCGATTGCAAGCATCTTTTTGAGTATGACTTTGTCCGTGTTGAGACATCGTGACGGGTAAACTTTGCAGCAGTCCTTTCTAATAACAAGGAAGAAAAGTGTTAAAAGGCATGAAATAATCTGGCTTATTACCGTTGCTTCCGCAGCCCCTCTTACTCCGCGGTTGAATGTCGTGATGAAGAGGATATCGAGAAAGATGTTGACGACAGCCCCGATGATCAGGAAATAGAGCGGGGACCTCGAGTCTCCGAAGGCCCTGTAAATCCCTGATGCCATGTTGTAGATAATCATCGGAAGTGCGCCTGCAAAATAGACATGAAGATATTCCGTTGCAAGCGGAAGTACATCGTCAGGGGTTTCTATCAGGATAAGAAGCGGCTCTGTCAGAGCGTAGCCTCCGATGGATATAACAACACCGAAGAAAATCGAGAGTGCAATGGCAGTATGTATGCTTTTCGAGACCCTCTCCTCGTTTTCCGCCCCGTAGAACTGCGATACGACGACGGCAGAACCCGAAGCAACTCCAGTGAAGAAGCCGATAATCAGATTCGTCATCGTACTTGTTCCACCAGATACGGCAGCAAGTGCCTCCTTACCAAGAAGTTGTCCGACAATTATCGCATCCACTGTGTTGTAGAGCGTCATGAAAAGGGTCCCGAACATAATCGGGAAAAAGAAGAGTAATATCTGCTGCCAAATGACACCTTCGGTTATGGCGTTTTCTTTCTTTACACGTTCTCTCATAGCAGGGAAATTCTAGCTTTCTCGTGTATAATAGTGAATATGGTGTACTACTTTATCCTGCACACATTACACTTTCTGAAAGCTATTTTCGTACATGAGCCCTTACCGAAAAGATTCTCCATACCTGATATATATCTTTCGAGAAGATGCTTGGGTACATAGGCCTGTATAGTCCCGGCAAAACCACCGCCGTGGATTCTTACTGCGCCTTCGCCGTCCAGTATGTGCTGGCTGAGGGCAATTGCGAGCGAAAGACCCTGCTCTTTTACCATCGTTGTCGGGTAGACATTCTGCAGGAAGCAGAAGGAGGATGTTCCGCTTTCGTTTACGTTATAGAGGAAGGTGTCTATATCTTCATCCTTTATCTCGCTCAGCATGAACTTCACTCTTTCATTTTCTGTGAAGAAGTGATAGGCACGAAGGAGTGCCCTGTCGTTTTTTAATGTTCTTCTGATATCTTCAAGATTATCTAAGAATGATGAGAATTCTACTTCCCTCAGGTTTTCTTTCCCGAAATATTGAGCAACCATGCGCATTTCCGGTGGGACAGAGGCATATTCTGAAGTAAGGTCAGCGTGACAGCCGTGGGTATCTGTAATGACCATCGTCATGTCGAAGGAATCGAGATCCAGTGTAAGGGGTGTGACAATCGGGTTGTTCTTATCACAGAAGTCTATTCCTACAATACCACCTGTTGCCGTACATACCTGATCAAGAAGACCGGAGGGTTTACCGAAGTACACGTTCTCTGCATATTGGCTGATTTTTGCCAGCTCAAGGGGAGGAAAGGAATCGTTGTTGTAAAGGTTATTGAAGATTTCCGCAATCAATACTTCAACTGATGCCGAAGAGGACAGCCCCGAGCCTACAAGTACATTGCTCTCTACATTGGCCTGCCATCCCCCGATTTTAACTCCCCTTTGAGTAAAGGCATATGCTATTCCTCTTAATAGCGATAGCGTCGTGTTCTTCTCTTTCTCACGTGGGGATAAATCGTCTAAAGAAATGGAGCACGTTTCAAAGCCCTTCGATGCAAAAACGATTCTTCCGTCATCTCTTTTCGTGACGGCAGCAACGGTGTCGAGATTGATTGACGCCCCGATAACAAGCCCGAGGTTGTGGTCTGTATGGTTTCCTGCTATTTCGGTGCGTCCGGCAGCGGAGAAGAGAAGGGGATTCGTAGCGCCGAAAAGTTCTTCGTGCCGCATCTCGAGCAAAGCAAAACGTTCGTCCATCTCTTTCTCATCGTAAAGAGAGCCGTAAAGCAGGGGATATATATTGTGCAGTTCTGTATTCATAGCAAAAAGTATAACTTATAAAAGGCGAAAATAAAATGAAAATAGAGAGATGAAAAGATAAAGGGGATGAAAGTCAAAGAGTATTCTTTACTCTGCGAGTTCGTCGTGGACATGGATTTCGGAGGTGCCGGCTGCTCCACATAAGATATTTGTTAAATAACTCACACATTATGTTTTATTCTTTTCAGAATAAGATATTAGTTTTCTTTCTCTTATTAATAGCGGACCGAGAGTCCTTACTCTTTTTTCTTCTTCGAGTATGGAGAGAGCTTTCTCTACGTCCGTTTCCGGCCAGTTCTTCAGTCTTATGCCGTGTGAAAGCAGGGTAAACCTTGTCAGCGCTTTTACGGCGGTCTTTCTAGGCATTATCCCCCAATAGGCCATGTAGGAGGTTATCTCATCGTCTCCTGCTCTATGATAGCTGTCGTCTGTGCAATGGCTGCAGAAAAGGCATTCTCTGTTCTCGACTTCTTCATTCATCTCCTCCAATAAGCGCCGTCTTATGCATTCTTCACCGCTGAAAATATCTGTTATTTTCGATTTGTCCGCAGGGCTGTAGAGGGTAAATGAGTGGGCTTCTTTTCCGTCCCTTCCGGCTCTTCCCGACTCCTGGAGAAAAGATGATGCATCAGGCGGGATGAAGGTGTGGATTATTGAGCGGATATCGTCTTTCGATACCCCCATGCCGTAGGCGATAGTTGCAAAGAGCACGCCGTTCTTTGAAGAGAAGAACCACTCCTCCGTTTTCTTTTTATCCTCCTTTTCCATATGTGCGTGATAGTATCTGCACTCAAAGCCGTATTGGGTTATTTCATGCGCCAGCTTTTCTGTCTTTTCACGAGATGAGCAGAATACTACTGACGGCCTCATTTCCTTGTTCTCCAATATTTTAAGCATATCGTGTTTAATAGATAATGTTCGTACGGCATGGTAGTATATGTTCTCTCTGTCGGCGGAACCGTGGACTATATAGGGCTTCTTTCCATTGAATATGAGGGAAATTATCTTCTTCCCGATTTCGCTGTTGATTGTTGCGCTGAAGGCGAAGATGTTCTTCGGCTCGAGGTATGTAATGATCTTATCAATCTCAAGTAGGGCAGGGCGGAAACTTTCTCCCCATTCAAGGATTGTATGCACTTCGTCGATTACTACTGTCTCAATCTTGTCTTTTATTTTATCCAACTCCTTGTTCTCGATAAGACAGAGCAGCATCTCGACGTTTGTCACTATCAAACGGCTTTCACCGTTTATAAGCTTTTTAAATTGCTCATTTCTCTCTTCCCCCGTCATACCTCCGCGGAGAACTATGGGGTTGAAGCCGCTTTCTTTGAATCTCCTTTCCTGGTCGCTTATAAGAGCTAGAAGAGGGTAGATGCATATCGTGATTCCCTTCATCAAAAGCATCGGGGCCGTGAAGCACAGTGTTTTTCCGCTTCCTGTCGGAAGGGAGGCAAGCACATAGGTGTTCTTGTCTCTTTCCATGTTGTCGAGTATGTGACGGATAATCAAAGTTTGATAGGGTCTGAGGTATCTTATGCCGAGCCTTTCTTTTATGATTAATTCGAATTCTTCCTGTTCCATACCTTTTAACAGGCATTAAAGTATTTCAATTTGTTTAAAATATAGATTTAAAGTTCCCAAATAAGAATAAAAGAATATGTAATAGAGTTGAAGTGAGGCTGAAGAAGACGGGTGCCTTGTGAACACCCGCTTTTGACTTATTTCGTCTTCTCCGGAGGATAAGCGATGATAGATGCTATCTCGGGCTTCTTCTTGAGGTTGTTTTCTAGTCCTCTTGCTCGTGCCTTGTTGACATAGTTCGGATCTTCGAAGGAGTAGTGGAAATTCGTATGTATGTCGTAGGTTCCCTTCATAAGGGCATATGCATCTTCTGTGATGACGAGCTCTTCATCTGTCGGGATAACGAAAATCTTGACCTTGGAGTCGTCAGCGCTGATGCATGTCTCTGCATTTCTGCAATGAGAAATGTCGTTCTTCTTCGGGTCAATCTTTATGCCGAGGCTCTCAAGACCTTCTGTTGCTCCGAGTCTTACGTTCTCGCCCATCTCACCGACGCCTGCTGTGAATACGATGGCATCAACTCTTCCGAGGAGTGCAGCGTAAGAACCGATATACTTCTTGATTCTTCTGCATTCCATCTTTACAGCGAGCTCTGCTATCTTGTTGCCCTCTGCTGCCATCTTGCTGACATCTCTTCTGTCAGCTT
Organism: Eggerthellaceae bacterium; assembly: GCA_963646155.1. Lineage (GTDB taxonomy): Bacteria > Spirochaetota > Spirochaetia > Sphaerochaetales > Sphaerochaetaceae > Ornithospirochaeta. The sequence goes on from CAVIUT010000018.1 coordinate 8,660, forward strand.
TGCCGCAGAGTCCGATGAGTCCCGACTTCTTGTTGAGGATTGTATCCATTTCCTGAACTGTGTAGCCTGCGTTGTTTGAGATGTAAGGAATGACCGCCGGGTCGATATCGCCACTGCGGGTACCCATTACGAGGCCCTCAAGCGGAGTAAGTCCCATTGATGTGTCGATACATACGCCGTTCTTGACTGCACATGCAGATGCGCCGTTACCGATATGAAGGATAATAACGTTTGTATCCTTGTTTTCCTTTCCGAGGAGTACGGCAGCACGTTTTGTGCAATAGAGGTGGCTTGTTCCGTGGAAGCCGTATCTTCTTACGTTGTACTTTTCATACCATTCATAAGGAACAGCATACATAAATGCCTCTGGAGGCATTGTCTGATGCCATGCTGTGTCGAGTACGATTGCCTGGGGGACACCCGGCATCAAGCGGCGTGCACATTCGATTCCCATGATATTGCCCGGCATATGTAGTGGTCCGAGCGGAATAAGACTCTTGAGCTTCTCGACAACTTCATCTGTGACAAGTGTTGACTGCTTGAACATCTCGCCGCCGTGGAGCACACGGTGACCGACAGCTCCTATTTCATCGAGGGATTTGATGCATCCGTATGTGGGATCCTGGAGCATTTTGAGGATGTAGTCGATGGCTTCAGCGTGGGTCGGGCTTGAGAATTCAGCCTCATAGTCTTCCTTTCCGCGTGCTTCCTGCTCGATTGTAGATACCTTTTCTCCGATTCTTTCGACGACGCCTACAGCGAGGACATCCTTGTTGTCCCAATCATATACCTGGTATTTGGCAGATGAACTGCCGCAGTTCAAGGTTAAAATAACCATATAGATTTACTCCTTAATTTCAAAACTTTTCTGATAATATATCACAAGTGTGAAAAGCGCCACAGTTGAGTAAGGAAAATTAACAAATCGGGTCAGAATTGAAAGAGCACGGAATATTTTGACAAAAAACGGGGGCTCTAGACCTATATAGAGGCATGAAGGTGATTTTATCTCTGCTTTTTTTTCTTCTCGTCATATCCGTCCGGTTAACCTCTTTTTCGTTGTCTGCAACCTCCCTCGGAACGGTAGAGATTAAAGGTGATGGTACTGTAATCAAATTCGGTACCGGTGAAGTTTTGATAAAGTCTCCTTCTTTTAATTTCGGAGATATGGAGGACGGCGGGATAATTGCAGCGTTAAACAATCCCTTCTCCTCCCAATCTCTCGTCCCTTCATTTTCGTTATATTCTCCTTCGAGCCGTATATTCGGCTCCTCAGTCATTCTGGCGCACCGCCTTCATATCTTCCCCTTCCTTGGTGAGAGAAAGGGAGCGGGGGTGGTGTGGAAGGAGAACTCCTTCACACTCGCTCTTCTCTACGGCACGCCGAGGAAGGATGGGGTATATCAGACAAAGGGTGTGGAGAGGACGAAGAGCCACACTCTCTGGGCACTCGGTGAGTACACCCTGGGGAAAGTCTTTTACATAAGGGGGATGGCTTCTCTTGCCTCAATGAGGGTCTTCTCATTCTCCGTTCTTTCTTCAGTTTCCTTCTCGTTATTTACAATCACAATCGGTCGGGGACGGGTTCAGGCTTTTACTGCTGTCAAGAACTCATGGATGAACTATGCGGCAGTCGAAATAAAGAGCGAAGACTTTGAGATAAAGCATGAGTTCAAAATGGAGGATGATCCCGTCTACCTCAGGGAGTATAGAGATTACGAGTACGTTATGAATGCGAAACTCTCACTTTGGGATATCACCCTTACATCTATGATAAAAAAGACATTCACGAGCGGAAGAGAGAAGAGGGAGGAGAGGATTAACATCATTTGGGGGCCGTTTACCGTCGGCTACAAAAGAAGTACCAACAGCCTCTATCTTAAGCTCGAAAGGAACGGTATAAAGATTGAGTATGAGGACGAAGTTCTCTCAATCTCCGTCACATCACGCTTCGAGGAGGAGCGTGTTGCCGTCACGACGGAAATATCGTCAAAGCGTGTGATGAAGTGGCTGCTCGAGATTGAAATATAGCCGATTGGAGCCGAAAAGCTTATCTTTATCAAGAAAGGCAAATTCACTATAATTAACGGAAACTGAATTTACAGGAGGATAGAATATCAATGAAACTGTACAACACGATGAGCCGTAAGACGGAAGAATTTATTCCAATTGAAAAGGGTAAGGTCTCGATGTACTGTTGTGGTCCTACTGTTTATAACTTTGCACATATCGGCAATCTCAGGACCTTCATATTCGAGGATGTACTGAAGAGGGCTTTTACATATGACGGCTACAAGGTAAAGCATGTAATGAATATTACAGATGTGGGCCATCTTACCGGAGATGGAGACGACGGAGAGGACAAACTGAAGAAGCGCAGCCGTGAGACCGGAAAGAGCGTGTGGGACATAGCCGCTTTCTATACAGATGCCTTTTTCAAGGATGAAACGGCACTCAACATAATCAGACCCGATATCGTATGTAAGGCGACCGACCATATACAGGACATGATTAATCTCATCAAGGTGCTTGAGGAGAAGGGGCATACATACACTGCCGGCGGAAACGTCTATTTCTCGATTGATACGATTTCTGATTACGGTAAACTTGCGGGGCAAAGCCAGGACGAGAAGATGAGCGGCGCAAGAATTGAAGTTGACGGCAATAAGCGCAACCCCAAGGATTTCGTCCTCTGGTTCACCAACTCTAAGTTCGGCGAACAGGCCATGATGTGGGACAGCCCATGGGGAAGAGGGTACCCTGGATGGCATATCGAATGCTCGGCAATGAGCATGAAGTACCTGGGACCTCATTTCGATATTCACTGTGGCGGTATCGACGCTATTCCCGTTCACCACACCAATGAGATAGCACAGAGCGAGGCTGCAACAGGGACTAAGTGGGTAAACTATTGGTGCCACGGGGAGTTTTTGCTCAATGACAAGGGTAAGATGAGTAAATCGAGCGGAGAGTTCCTGACTCTTCCTGTTGTCGTCGAGCATGGTTATAACCCCCTTGATTACCGCTATTTCTGTCTCACCGGACACTACCGCACACAGCTTAAGTTCAGCTGGGAGGCACTCGACCACGCAAAGGCCGCAAGGGAGAAACTCTTTTCTGTTGTAAGTGAACTCAAAGAGGGTGATGCTGCATCGTCCCTAGGTCAGAAGGCTTTAGAGTACCTTGAAGGATTTAAGGGTGCTGTCAACAATGACCTCAAGACTCCCGAGGCTCTTGCCGTGATGTGGACAATGCTCAAGGACAGCTCTGTCAGCGGCCCGGAGAAGCTTTCTCTTCTTTACTCGTTCGACAACGTTCTCGGACTTGGATTAGATAAAATCGAGAAAAAAGGTAACAGTAAGGTCGGCGGCGACGAGGAGTGGAAGCTTGTAGAGGAGCGCACTCTTGCCAAGAAGAACAAGGACTGGGCAAGGGCTGATGAGATAAGAAATGAACTCTTGAAGAGGGGTTATGCAGTAAAAGATACACCATCGGGTGCAGTTCTTGAAAAAATAGTGTAACCTTCAGCTGGGGAATGTTGTTAGTAAGATGGAAATAAGAAGTACCAACAGGGACGATTTTAGGAAAGTATACGATGAGAATTACACCCTCTTAGTGCAGGTTGCGATGCACATCGTCTACAACCAGGATATTGCCGAGGACCTTGTTCAGGAAGCTTTTGAAAGATTCTTTGTAAAGAATATGAGCTTCCCGGGCATGGACGATGCAAAGTACTGGCTCCTGAGAGTGACTAAAAACCTTGCTCTTAATCACCTGAAGCGCAACAAGAGGGATTTGCAGCTTGTTGAGAAGGTGAAGAAGATGCCGATGAGTGAGACGGCAAGCTATGTCGACTACACGCGCGACGTCATCGAAGAGGAGGACAGAAAGAGGGTCAGGCGTGCCATAGAGCAGCTGCCGGAAAACCTGAAGCTCGTAATACAGCTCAAGGAATATTCGGATCTGGACTACAAGGCAATCGGAAAGGTTCTTGGAATTTCCGAAACTAATGTGAAGGTGAGGGTTCACAGGGCGAGACGAAAGCTCGAGAGCCTTTTATCTGTGGAGGATAAGGATGTGTATTGATTTGCAGATGCTGTCGGCTTATATGGACGGGGAACTTAAAGAGCCATACAAAACTCAGGTTGAGGAACACCTCGAGCACTGTGCAACCTGCCGCAATATACTCGGCAACATGAAGAACCTTGAGAGGACCATTCAAAGCGACTCCTTTCCTGCCTCCGAGCTTGAGAGGAACAAGGATGTCGTCTATAAGAAACTCGACAACAAGTTCTTTTCAAACGGGAACAAAATCAGCTTCTTCCGACGTAGAATCCAGATGAGAGTCCCGACGATGATTGCATCCGCTGCAGCCGCAACGTTCATTTTTGTCGGAGCCTTCGTGCTATTCGGAACAAACAGCAGTGAAACAAGCGATATTCTCCCTTCATTCAACGTGAATGCTGAGAGCGAGAATGTCAGGTATGTTTCAAACAGAGAAAGCCTCGATAACTATTCGCTTGAGGAGATTTTACAATACCTTGATAGTAAAGGTTACAATGTAGATATCTCGATAAAGGGCCTCCAGCCTCTCGAGGTAACTGAACTGCCACAGACAGACGATGGTTCTGTTGATTAAAAACAATTGTACCTAACAGTTTAATTTGTTAGAATTTCCTTCATTACAAGTGGAGGAAATTTTTTATGAAAGCTGTCGAGCTGAGCAAGACTTATAATCCAAAGGATTTTGAAGACCGCATCTATAGTGAGTGGAAGGAGAAGGGGGAGTTTGCCCCTAAGGACGGAGAGGGACATTTCTCTGTTGTTATGCCGCCGCCGAATGTCACAGGTGTTCTTCACATGGGTCATGCCCTCAATAATAACCTTCAGGACATAATCGTTAGATATAAGAGGATGAAGGGATTTCCGACACTCTGGGTTCCCGGAACCGACCATGCGGGAATCGCGACACAGAACGTTGTCGAGAGACAGCTCAAGAAGGAAGGCCTCAGGCGTCAGGACCTCGGGAGGGAGAAGTTTTTAGAGCGCACATGGCTTGTAAAGGAAAAGCATCACGATATCATAAAGAGCCAGCTTGAGAAGCTCGGCTGTTCATGCGACTGGAATCATGAACGCTTTACAATGGACGAGGGACTGAGCAGGGCTGTCAGGGAGGCATTCGTAACTCTCTACGAAAGAGGACTCATATATAAGGGTAACTATCTTGTAAACTACTGTCCGCACTGTGGAACGGCACTTGCGGATGACGAAGTCGAGTACGAGAATGTTCCGGGCAAACTCTACTCCGTCAGATATCCGTATTCCGACGGCTCGGGATGGATTACAGTTGCAACAACAAGACCCGAGACGATGTTCGGGGACACTGCCGTTGCCGTCAATCCGACAGACGAGCGCTATACATCGATAGTCGGTAAGACACTCCACCTTCCTCTAACTGATAGAGATATCCCGATTATTGCCGACAGCTTCGTCGAGAAGGAATTCGGGACAGGTATGGTCAAGATTACTCCCGCCCATGATCCCAATGACTGGGAGTGCGGAAAGAGACATAACATGGAGCCGATTAATATCCTCAATCCCGACGGCACTCTCAACTCGGCATGCCCGGAAAAATATCAGGGCTTGAGTGCAATAGAGGCAAGGAAGCTCGTTACAGAGGATTTGAAGGACGGCGGGTTCCTGGTAAAGGAGACCGACTACAACCATGATGTGGGGCACTGTTACCGCTGTCACACAGTAGTCGAGCCCTATCTTTCGGAGCAGTGGTTCGTCCGTATGCGTGGTATGGCAGACAAGGCAATTGACGCATGGAAGAAGGGAGATATCGTCTTCTACCCAAAGAGATGGGAGAACACATACCTCCACTGGATGGAGAATATCAAGGACTGGTGTATCTCTCGTCAGCTCTGGTGGGGACACAGAATCCCCGTATGGTACTGCCGCGACTGCGGTGAGATGATTGTATCCCGCACAGATCCTGATGAGTGCCCGGAATGCAAGAGCCGCAACCTCGAGCGCGACAGCGATGTTCTCGATACCTGGTTCAGCTCATGGCTCTGGCCTTTCAGTACACTCGGCTGGCCCGATAAAACCGAAGACTACAAGAAGTTCTTCCCGACAAATACCCTTGTTTCTGCTTACGATATCATATTCTTCTGGATCAGCCGTATGATTATGGCGAGCGAAGAATTTTTGGGTGTTGCACCGTTCAAGGACATTGTCATTACAGGACTCGTGAGAGATATTCAGGGCCGTAAGATGAGTAAGAGCCTCGGTAACGGCATAGACCCGTTGGAGGTTATTGCCGAGTACGGAGCAGATGCAACGAAGTTCACACTCTGTTACCTGGCAGCACAGGGCCAGGATGTACAGATAGATATGTCATCGTTCAGACTTGGTTCAAGGTTTGCAAATAAGATCTGGAATGCAACAAGATTCTTATTGATGAATCTTGAGGGAAGGGAACTTGTTTCCGTTCCGCACTCCGAGTACTCGCTTTTCGACAGATGGATTTACGCCGAGCTCAATGATGCCGTGAAGACAATCAACAGCGCGATGGACGGCTACCATTTCAACGAGGCAGCATCCGCCGTCTACTCATTCTTCTGGAATGATTTCTGCGACTGGTATATCGAAGCAAGTAAGAACAGGCTTCTTAGAGGTACAGACGAAGAGAAGGACAGAGTGGTGTCCATCATAATGGATGTTCTCGAGATATCGATGAGGATGATGCACCCCTTCCTTTCATTCCTGACGGAGGAGATTTACCAGAAGCTCCCGAACCATAGGGGTGATGTAATTGTACAGTCCTATCCTGAAGAGACGAAGGAGTGGGAAGACAAAGAGGCACAGGATGCAATTTCCTACCTTATGGAGATAGTGAGAATTGTGCGCGGCGCAAGAAGCTCCCTCTCAATCGGTCCGGAGAAGAAAATCAAGGTCGTCCTCAGACCCGACAAGGACAATAAGTACATTTCTCTTGTCAAGAAAGAGAGTGAGGTAATTGCAACATTCATCGGTGCGGGTACGTTCATCATCGACGACGGGGAGAAAGAGGATGTGTCATCGCAGTTCCCGGCACACGGCCAGGGCTTCGAGGCCTTCATATTCGCACGTGACGCCATAGATATTGAGAGCGAGATAAAGAAACTCGAGAACGAGAAGGCCAAGGCGGAGGCTAGCCTGGAGGCATCAATGAAGAAACTGGGTAACGAGGCCTTCATTGCCCATGCTAAACCAGAGGCTGTCGAGAAGGAAAGAAGCAAGAAGGCGGAGTTTGAAGAAACCATAAAGAAGAGCAGCGAGCACATAGCTCTTCTTGAGAGCCTCAGATAAGAGCTCATAGCATAAACAAAACCCCCGAGGATTTTTCCAAGGGGGTTTATTAAACAGTAGAAAGATTATTGTTTAATCTGCTCCTTCTCTTCGAGAATCTCAGCTCTTCTTACTTTACTGAGCTTTGCGATATTGCTGAGTGCATTACGTGCCTTTGTTGCGGAAGATTTTACGCCTTTAAGCGTAAACTTTTCGTTCTCCTGGAGATAAGTCTCAATTTCTTTCTTGAGTTCTTCGTGAGTTGTCATGTTCTGCTCCTTTTGGATAAGTTTAAACTAGACTTCGTCACCTTTCCATATAAATTTCTTCCCTCTGAGGCGTGTATATACACTGTGGAGGTACATTGCACATATAAGGGTTATCGAGAGCACGCCGGAAAGGGAAGTTGAAGTTCTGAACTTCAATGCCTTTCCCGCACTGAACCAGCTGATGTTGATCATGAGCCATCCTGAAAGGGCTGCAATCATGAGGTCATATCTTCCGTAAAGCAGGAAGAGCGGTGTCCAGAGAGGTGAGTACGAGACTGTAATGAGAATTGCGACAACAATTATCAGCGCGGTGAAAAGCCAGAATGAGGGTGGAAATACTCCCGCAAGCGACCGCTCTATTCCGTTGAATGCCTCCCGCCCCGTTTCATACATTCTGCATGAAACATCCTTACTCAGTGTTGTGAAGGCGTATTTCTTCCTGTTCTTCAAAAAGAGTTTGATTATTCCTAAATCATCGCATATCTCGCCGTTAAGCTTTTCGTATCCACCGCACTCGTCATAGGATGTCTTCTTCATCATGATGAACTGGCCGATTCCTATTGCAAATGACGATAGGTGGAGGGTGTTGAAGATGAAGTGTGGGATGCATACATTGGAGAAAACCATGCTTGCCGTGATTGTCCGTGCCATATAGGACGAGGAATACTCAGCAGGAAAACCCGAGAATATATCGAGATTCTGGCTCTCCATGACCTTGAGTGCGTTAAGGACACTCCCACTGCCGTGAATTGTGTCGGCATCGGTGCATAGCAGGTATTTACCCTTTGCATGGGGGATTATATTGAGCATGGCGTTCATCTTACCGTGCTTCGAGTACTTTTTTTCGACAGTCTTCCAGCCTTTGACTCTGCTGTCCTTCTTTTCGTACTCCTCGATAATCTCCCACGTTCTATCCGTCGAGCGGTCGTCGGCTACAAGTATTTCGATGTTCCTGTATTCCTGGGTTATCATACTCTCGAGGAGGGTCGGGAGGTTCTTCTCCTCATTCCGCGCGGGTATGATTATAGATACAAGTGGACTCTGAGAAAGCTTATGCTTCTTCCCCTTGCTGTTTATCATGTGGAAACGTATTGCATTGAGTGAGGTGCATATGACGAGCCATAGACCGAATATCAGGGTGATGTATGCAACGATGCTCAGGTATATATTCACTTTTTATCAAGCTTCTCCTTAAGTTCGAGGAGTGTTTTCTCTCCGTTATATATGTTTAAGGCTTCAGTAAGGAACTCTTTCGCCTCTGTATAATCATGCCTGTTATAGCTGGCATAGGCAAGAGCCCCGTATAGTGAATATCTGTTTTCTTCGCTGAGTGTGGAGACGATTTCTAATAGGGGAGTGAGGATTTTGAGCGCATTCTTGTTCGACCCGCCCGCTATCTGTGGTGTGTAGATGAGTCTCCAGGCATTTGTGACTACAACATATACTTCATCAGGGTAATTTTCGTAGAGCTTCTTTGTCATTGAGCCGTTTTCCATTCCTGTGAACATGTCGCCGGAAATGTAGTAGTCCGAGCTTTTGAGGTCTGCGCGCGATATATCTCCTAAAACGCTTTCGTCGCCTTCGAGCTGAGCCACCGCTTCTTCTTCTATCTTAAAGTGTTCTTTCGCCTTATCCTTCTCGTCATTATCCATGTAGTAGCGCACCATGTTGTATTCGGCGCGTGCAATTTCTACATAGGACAACTGAGTTGATGTGTATTTGTTGTATACACTTTCGACTTCGTTGAGGCTTCTGTTTTCCTTGATTGCCCTGTAAAGTGCATCCCACTCGGAGTTGGAATATATGCTGTAGCTGTCAGTATATGCAGATAGGACAGCTGTAATTGACACTAGGAGTACAAACAATAATAGTTTCTTTTTCACTTTTTCACCTACAAGTATCTTATTTCTGAAAGCTTACGGATTATGTAGCCTTCCTTAAGTGGAAGATCCGTCTTTATAAAGCCCTTTTTCATATGGTCAAGCTGTAGAAGAGGGAAGCCGTTCTCGTCGACGAGTGTGTAGTCACAACATTCCAGAAGCGGCACATCGGGCCCTATGAACTCGAGCTTGTCGCCCCGTGCGATATGGTTCTTGCACTTTATTTCGTAGCAGTTTTCCCCTGCCTTTTCTCCTATAGTCCCCAGGAATGTGTAGTTCCTCTCGTAGCCGTAGCTCGTGGGAGTTGAGACCTCAGCCTTTGTCTCGAAGGGGTCGGAGGCATAGAAGAAGCCGGTGGTGAACTCCCTATGTGATACATCATAGATGTCTCTCATGTAGTCCGCCTTATCTGGAGCGTTGTCTATGGCCTTCCTGTATGCCCTTGTCACTACGGCGACGTAGTACACGCTCTTCATTCTTCCTTCAATTTTGAGTGAGTCGAGTCCGGCCATTTTCAAGTCGTCGATGTGGTCTATCATACAGAGGTCTTTGGAAGAAAGGATTGTCGTATAGCCGTCACCTTCCTCAATGGGGAAGTAGTGCCCCTTTCTTTCTTCCTCTTCGAGCGCATACATAAGGCGGTAGTTCCACCTGCATGTGTGAGAGCAGTCGCCCCTGTTGGCACTGCGTCCGGTGAGTGCGGATGAGAGTATGCAGCGCCCGGAGTACGCCATGCACATTGCACCGTGAACGAAGGCCTCGAGCTCGAGATCCGGCACCCTGTCCTTTATCCTCTTTATGTCGTCGAGAGATGCTTCTCTGCCGAGTATAACCCTCTTAAAGCCCATATCACGATACATCTTCGCGCTTTCACTGTTTATACAGCTTGCCTGTGTCGAAAGATGTAATTCGACAGAAGGAAAGTTCTTCTGGAAGAATGGGACTGCACCTATGTCGCTGACGATGAATGCATCGAAGGGCCAGAGTGCAATCTCGTCCTTCATTGTTTCGAGCATCTCTATCTGATTCTGCCTGAAGAGGATGTTCATCGTGCAATAGAGCTTCTTCCCGCTCTTCTTTTTTATTTGTTTCACTTTCTCCAGTTCATCCGGAGAAAAGTTATCCGCATTGGCCCTGAGGGAGAATTTCGTCAACCCCATGTAGGCTGCGTCGGCACCGTAGTTGAATGCTGTTTCCAGCTTTTCGCTGTTTCCCGCGGGGGAGAGTAATTCTATTGCCACTTGAACGCCCTCGAGAAGGCTTCGGCCTGTAGAGTAAGGGCATTCTGTTTCTCTTCCTCTTCCTTCTCTGTTATTTTTTTGTTGAACCTTTCCAGTTCAATCTTACTCAGTCTTTCGCTTGTCTCGGTGGGGAAGGCGATTTTGATGACATCAAGGATATTCTTGACTGTATGGAAGACCACATCTCCCTTGACTTCGTCATCAAGTTTCTCCAGGTCCCTTCTGTTGTCCTCGGGGATGATGATTTCCTTTATGTTGTTTCTCCTTGCGCCGAGAATCTTCTCCTTGAGTCCTCCGATAGCCTCGACTTTGCCGGTGAGTGTAAGTTCGCCTGTCATTGCCAGTGCTTTCTTGACCGGAAGCCCTCTATACATACTCCACAGCGCCGAGAAAAGTGTTATTCCCGCACTCGGGCCGTCCTTCGGGACTGCACCTTCGGGACAGTGCAGATGTACGGAGTTCTTGGTGAAATAGGTTAAATCGAGCCCCCTCAGGTACGCTTCATGTTTGACGGAGGAGAATGCAATCGAGACGCTTTCCTTCATTACGTCCCCAAGCTGTCCCGTGACCTTCATATCTCCCTTCTCGGGGATGGAAACAGCCTCAACGGGAATTACATCACCACCCATCTGTGTCCACGCGAGTCCCATCGCCATACCCACTGTATCTGCAACAATGATTCTGTCGGAGGGGAACGGCGGGAGGCCAAGGTATGACTTGAGGTCTTTCTCCTTCACCTTTATCTGCGCTTTTTCTCCGCCTTCCGGTGTTTCAAGAATCTTGAGCGCCGCCTTACGCATTATCTTATCGAGTTCATTTCTGAACTGTCTCACTCCCGCTTCCCTGGCATATTCCTCGGCAACACGCGAGAGTGCCTTGTCCTCGATTTTGAACTCCTTCTTCTCAAGGCCGTTCTTCTTCAAGAGGTTCGGAATAAGGTAATCCTTACCTATGTGGAGCTTTTCGAGGGGAGTGTAGCCGCTCATTTCGATTATCTCCATTCTGTCATAGAGCGGTCTCGGTATCTGCGATATGTCATTTGCTGTCACTATGAATAGAACATGTGATAAATCGTAGGGAAGGTCGAGGTAGAAGTCCCTGTAGGCATTGTTCTGCTCGGGATCAAGAACCTCTAAGAGTGCACTAGCCGGGTCACCGTTGTGGCTCTCTCCCATCTTATCTATCTCATCGATGAGGATTACGGGGTCTGTTACCCCCGTACTCTTCATAGCCTGAATAAGTTTACCCGGCATTGCGCCGACGTAGGTACGCCTGTGGCCCTTTATCTCGGCTTCGTCCCTCATGCCGCCTACACTGAAGCGGTAGAATTTTCTTCCAAGTGCTCTTGCTATTGATGCACCGACACTGGTCTTTCCGACTCCGGGAGGACCGTATAGGCAGATAACTGCACCCTTGCTGTTTCCGGCTTTTAAGCGGGAAGCAAGAAATTCGACAATACGTTCCTTTACTTCCTTCATCCCGTAGTGGTCTTTCTCGAGCTGTTCCTTGACAGAGACTATGGAGTAGGATGGAGCCTTTTCCTCAAAGGAGAAGGGGAGGTCGAGAATAGTCTCGATGTAGAGCTTTGTAAGCATGTACTCGGGGTTCATCGCATCAAGGGAGTTGAGCTTTTCCATTTCTTTGTTGAGTGTATCTCTGTACTCGGGTGGAAGTGCCTTTGCTGCCGCCCTCTCGTAGATATCACCCCTGGTGCCGCCTCCGTCGCGCTCTGTTGCAATTGTGTTTCCGAGCTCTGCATTGAGCGCCCTGATCTGCTCTCTGATTATTGCTTCCTTGTTTCTGTTCTTCACTCTTTCGATGAATGCCTTCTTCACCTCTTCCTCTTTCTCGAGTATCTCCTTCTCGCCCGAGATATATGCAGTGAGGGATGTGATTCTCTTCTTCACGTCCGTCTCTTCCAAGAGTTCCTGAAGAAATTCCTTAGGCGCCGAAACAAGGGCGGATGCAGCATACCAGCATGCAGCCTCGGGACTGTCGAAGTTGGTAATATTCACATCTGTTATGAAATTGAAGATTCCGCTCTTGCTCATTGAAGAGACAAGGTCTTTAAGAATCCTGGTATAAGGCTGGAGGCTCTTGGCCTGGCTCGGTTTATCGAATAGAGTTTCACCGTCGGCAAAATACGGAGTTATGTCCTTTTTGAGGGAGGTGATGGTTACTCTTTTAACTGTAGTGGTGAAAAGGTGGATGCAGTTGTTCGGGAGCCTGATGAATTTGGAAATCTTTACAAGAGTTCCAACCGTCCTTAGTGAATTTTCGTCATCATTGTCCTGAAGGACAGCCACGAAGTAGCCGTCGTGCTCGACAGCCCAGTTTATGACCCTGAGGTCATAGGGTCTTGCAATCATGAGGGTTGTAAGTGTCTCCGGAAAGAGAGGTCTCTCCCTCAACGGCAGTACCGGGATGCCGGAAAATTTGTCCTCTGTATATTTATCGTCCATAAATAGTCCTCTAACAAGGTAATATAATACCAAAAAAGAAGAACGTGATGAAGGGTGGGCAAAGTTTAGTGTAATTCTTTTAAAGTTGTTGCATTTTGTTGCAGATGTGCTATTCTCTCTCCAAAGGAAGTTAAAAATGAAAGGAAAATTAATTGTAATAGCAATAGGTGGTAATTCTCTTATCGAAGACAGCAAGCATGTCACGGTGAAGAGTCAGTACGAAGCAGCTTCAAAGACAGCTTATCATATAGCACGTCTTGTGAAGGCCGGTAACAGGGTTGTGATTGCACATGGAAACGGACCGCAGGTGGGGTACATCCTCAGACGAGCTGAAATTGCATCGAGCGAGCTCCATACCGTTCCTCTCGACAGCTGTGTTGCAGATACACAGGGCGCAATCGGCTACCAGCTCCAGATGGCACTTGATAACCAGATGGTGAAGGAAGGTGTCGATAAAAACATCGTCACAGTCGTTACACAGGTTGAAGTCAGAGATGATGACCCGTCGTTCAAGAAGCCGACAAAACCAATCGGATCCTTCATGAGTGAAGAAGTTGCAATGGAACACAAGACCAAGGATAACTGGAGTGTCGTCGAGGATGCGGGAAGAGGATACAGGCGTGTCGTTGCCTCCCCCAAGCCCGTTTCAATTATCGAGCTTGAGACAATCAGATGTCTTCTTGACAACGGCATTATCGTAATTGCTGCTGGCGGCGGTGGAATTCCCGTTGTCAGAAACCAGGACGGAACACTTTCGGGACGCGAAGCTGTAATCGACAAGGACCTTGCGGCTGCAATGCTGGCTAAAGACCTCAATGCAGATATGTTCGTAATATCTACAGCAGTGCCGAAGGTATGTCTCAACTACGGAAAACCTGACGAGAGGAAACTCGACTCTATGAGTACAGCGGAAGCTGAAGAGTTCATCAAGGAGGGACATTTCGCCCCCGGTTCGATGCTCCCGAAGATTCAGGCACTCAAGGACTTCGTATCGTCTACGGGTAATGTGGGGATAGTAACGGACCCGGAAAACCTCTATGACGCTGTCTACGGCGACATGGGAACAAAGATAGTCAAATAATTGACTGCTCATCAATTCAAAGGCCCGCATTCTCAGCGGGCTTTCAATTTAGCTTTTTCTTTTCACCACATATGGAATGACTTCTGACGCATACAAAATCAATGCAACAACTAAAGTAGCCCATATATTCTGAATCAGAACCGAACTGAAGATAAGTCTGACAATAACCGTCAGAAGGGCAAGGGCAAACATAATCCCGTTAATCCAGGCAAGGGCTTTATCTTTTCTTCCTTTCTTCGAGAGTGACATGAAGTGCAATACCCCTGCGACAATACATATCGGCGATATTATCAGAATATGCAGGTTGTTGTGAGTCACGTTATGTATTGTGAAGAAAGCGAGAAAAGCAAGAACAAGGCTCATTATGCCGAAGAGTGTGTAGACAACGCCGAGGATGAAATCTCCCGCCTTATGGTGTTTCGAGAGTGCAGTGAAAACAGATACTGCCCCGAGAAAAAGTCCGAAGAGCAGGGCGTGTGACACAAGAGACCACTTTTCGGGAGTAGTGCTCCTGGTTTTACTTTCATAAAGCACATCTCTTCTAGAGTTCTGGTATTCTTCTATTTCTTTTATTAGGTTATCAGGTAGATAGCACATCTCCCACTCAGTAACGGAGCCGTCAACCGAGGGGCCGAGGAGGTAGTTTATCCCCCAGGCTGTGAAGAATGTCGAGCGCGAGAGATAACGGCTGACGCTGTCTCTTATCGTCTCATCCGACTCCTTACTCTTGAGGTATTCTTCGAAATCCCCGCCTGTTGCGTATGAGTAGATATCTCTGAGTCTTGTTGCGCAGTTATCGGAGAAATAGTCGTAGAGGTATGTCCTGTTCTCCTCTTCCGTATTGTAGACAAGAAACGAATAGAGTGCTTTCTTCTGGTTTGCGTTAAGGTCGAGGGGGAGTAGATATACGCTTCTGTCATCATTCTCAAGGCTGTTGATGCGGTATGAGGCATAGGTTTCCCACACTTCATAATAGAGCTTACCGAATATGAAGTTCGGGATGAATGTTTCATTGAATGTGAAGATGCCGTAGTCGAATGCTATAGGGTGGTAACCGTCGCGCTCGATGATGAATGCCGAGTGTCCGAAGTTCTCCCATATGGCACTGCCGGGTCCTCCTACAAGAAGATATATCCTCATATTCTCAAAGTAGGCGCTGTCCTGAGCAGTAACTTCTTCAGCTTTGAAGGCCTGAAGTTCCTCCGTGCTCGAAAATAAATCATCCCTCAACGTGATTTTCGCCGTAAGGGGGATAAAGCATAGAGCGAGCAGGATGACAAGAGATATAAGTTTCTTTCGCATGCTCTTATGATAATAACACTGCGGTTGATAGAAAAGGAATTATCGTACAAATTGTGTGGAAGAATCTTGAGAATTGGTGCAGAAAATGTAGCAAGGCATGAAAAAAAAGAGAAATGTGATTTATGAAATGCCGTTGATTTGCTAGTATGTAGTCAATTGTTCGGAGGATAAAAATGAAGAAAAAGTTATTTCTCGTTGCTCTTGTCGTATGTCTTGTTCTAACCAGCTGTGCTACCGGTAAAACAGGTCTTTTTGATTCTGGTGTCACAACAAACCTTGCTGAAAAGGATTATGAGATTCTCGGCCCTGTCGAAGTCAAAGGCACAATTACCAATATTCTCGGTTGCTTCCAGTGGGGAGGGAAGGGCTATGGTGACCTTATTGCGGAAGCAAAGGCTCTCTATCCTGAGACAGATGCAGTCATCGATATCTATGAGGATGTATCTTCAAGCAAGATTATGCTTGTGTACAACACATTCACAAGAACATACTACGGAACAGCAATCAAGTACAAATAATAGTTGTGTGCTGATGTGTATAGGGGGCCTGGTGCCCTCTTTTCTTTTGCCATCTATTTCGGGTCTATCAACGAAGAGGAAGGAAATAAACAGAACCGACACGCACTTAAGCCATTAATGGCCTTTAGTTCCTTTAAGGTACATAAGGAAAAAAAGAGGAAATTATCCCCACCCGGGACAATTAGTGAAAAAGATTTCAGCATTGTCTTTCTTTCTCCTCAGCCTTCTTTGTGGTATATTCCTCTTATGGAACGTGACGGCAAAACACTGGGTATTATATTAAAGAGGGAGAACAGGGGGGAGCATAATGCATCCCTTACAATTCTTACTCCAGATAACGGCCTTATCTCTGTCACGGCTTACGGAAGCGGAAGGGGGGCAAAGAGTTATCGTGCCCCGTTATACGGCGAGGGCGTTTTCTCGATTGAGAAGAAAAACGAGTACTCGATAACCCTTAAGGACACCGAAATAATAAGCGAACATGAATGGGTTAAGGACAGCGTCGAGAAGATAGGGTGGGTCAGCCTTTTCAGCGAACTTGTCATAAAGGCAAGGACGGCGGGAAGCGGAATGTACAGTCTTTATACATCGACACTGGACAACATAAGCGACGACAACATCGACAGGGTTGCAGTCTACTTTCTTGCTCATTTTCTTAAGGATGAGGGGCTCAGCGGGGACTGGGAGACATGCCCGATGTGCGGAAAGAAGTACGAGAGCGACGAGACATTGGGTTTCTCGACAATCTCCTCGAGTGCTGTATGCTCCGCCTGCGACACGCTCTCCTCTTCTTTGATCCTCCCTCCCAATGCCAGAAGGTATGTTCTGAGGGTATCAGAGAGCAATATCACTGAAGCGCTTTCTTTCTCGATAAGCAACAGCTTCGTCAGGAGGATAAGCCGTTATTTGATGCGGAGCCTTGAATATGTATTCCCATCGAAGCTGATGACGCTTTCTTCCGGTTTAATTAGTTAAGGATAAGTTTTACATATGAATATTACAGTTAAAGAATGCAATTTAGAGTACGCTCAAAGTCTCAATGAAAAGTACCATATCCCGCTTTTATCAGCCACAATCATGGCCGAGAGGGGGATAAAGGAAGAGGACGTCAAATATTACCTCGAGGATGATATCGTCTACCAGCACAGTCCCTTCACTGTCGATGATGTATATTCCGCCATCGAACGCATAGACGATGCCCTCGATGAGACGGAGGGAAGAGAGCAGGAGAAAATCATCATATTCGGCGACAGGGATGTGGACGGCATAACGGCGACTGCAATAATGTACAAGTGCCTCAAGAAACTTGGTGCGAAGTATGTATCATACCGGCTTCCCCGCGGGGACGAGGGATACGGCTTATCGGATGCGATAACGAAGGAGATAATCGACGGCGGCTATACTCTCTGCATCACTGTAGATAACGGCATAAGTGCAATTGACGAGATAAAAACACTCGAGAAGAACGGCGTTGACGTCATCATACTCGATCATCACCTGCCACTGGAGAATCTTCCGCCCGCAGTTGCAATCTTCGACCCGAAAGTCGAGGGAATAGGGTATCCGTTTTCGGGACTGGCAGGATGTGCCGTTGCAGCAAAGCTCGGGTGGGCGCTCTTTTTCTCACGTACTCCTCTTTTTAACTCATCTGTAATTCTTCTTCACGCACAGCCGGGAAACGGGACTGTCAGAATAGATGCCGTGAGGATGGAGAACCTCATTGAGACTAAGAGGCTCAGTGATGAGTTCCTGGTCGGGGAGAAGGGAGCACTATATACTTCCCCTCTCTTTGAGATGCTCTCGTCCAATACGCCTATAGTAGTTCTCGATAAGGACACCGAGCTTGTACTGTTGAAGAAGGCATTCGGGAATGGAGTTGATATATCACTCGAAGATTTCAGGCCGACTTTGGAGAAGGTCATTCCTTCAACGAAAGGAAAGACTCTTTTCGACCTTGCAATGCGCTCGAGAAGTGCCAGGTACGCTTCGGGGCAGGTTGAGATTGAGACTCTCATCTCACTCTTCAGAAGTGCATCCATATATTCATTCCCGACACTGACAAAGGAGTTCGAGGAAATCCAGGTACTTGAGGCGATAGGAACGGTTGCCGATCTCATGCCGCTTATCGACGAGAACAGACTTATCGTGAAGAAGGGACTTAAGCTGCTCTCTCAGCGTCCGCCCCAGACACTCTCGTACCTCTTATCAAAGCAGAACCTCATAGGTAAGCCACTTACAGTCAGCAACATAAGCTTCAAGATTGCACCGGTGTTGAATGCTTCGGGGAGGATGGGGGAGCCCGAAACTGCACTCTCTCTTCTTCTCTCGTCTTCATACTCGGAAATGGAAGAGCTTACAGAGAGACTTCTCTCTCTCAACACCGAGAGACAGAAGAACGAAGAGGTGGCACTCGAGAGCGTGAGTGAACTCGCCTCCCTCTCGCTTGGAAAAACAGGCGGAAAATTCATCGTAGTCGAGAGCGACACAATCCAGCGTGGACTTACCGGCTCGATAGCAAGTAAGCTTTCAAACGAAAGCGGGGTGCCTGCGATAGTTCTTGCAACTTCCGACGATGTTGTATTCGGCTCGATGCGCTCCAAGGACCCGTGGAATGCGAGGGACTTTCTCTCTCTATTCTCATCGTGCTTCGAGGATTTCGGGGGTCACAAAGCTGCAGCGGGGCTGAGAATGTTCAAGGAGAAGAAGGATGAGTTTCTTTCTCTTCTTTACTCCTACATTGAAACAATGGATGAAAGAGAGAAGGAGAGCGAAAGTGTTGATGTCGATGCAGTTGTCGCTGATGATGACCTCGAGAAGAATGTCTGGGAGACCTTGAAGGTCTTCGAACCCTTCGGACAGGAATCGCAGCGAGTTCTCTTCTACCTCCCCAAAGCAAGAATAAGGGAGGCATACAGGGTTGGAAACAGCGGAAAATACATGCGCTTCTCCCTTGAGTGCGGACAGTATGTATGGCCGGCCTTATGGTGGGAGGCCGAAAACGAGGATGACTATAAGCCGGGAAGGGAGGTGTCCCTTGTCTTTTCTCCTGAAATCAACTGGTGGAAGGGAAACGGCAGAGAACAGATGAATATAGAGAGAATAGAACTGCTCTGATTAAGCACATACGCAATTTTGAGGATAAAAATAATCGATTTTCCTATTTTTTTAATAAATAATTTGACATATCACAATCTGAGTGTGATACTAACCAATGATTATTAAAGAAACCAAAAAGGAGTTACATAAAAATGGTTATTCTTATCGCAGATGCATTTGATAAAACACTGCCTGAAAAGCTCTCCGTATTCGGAGAAGTCACCACAGATATCTCCCGCCTAGCGGATGCTGATGTTGTTCTCATCAGAAGTAAGACAAAGGCAACAAAAGAGTATATCGACCAGGCAAAGAATATGAAGCTCATTATCCGCGGCGGTGTCGGCATGGACAATATCGACATACCGTATTGCAAGGAGAGGGGAATCGTCGCAACAAATACTCCGAAGTCTTCCGCAATCGCAGTTGCAGAACTTGCTTTCTGCCTCATGCTCAGCACACCCAACAATCTCTGCTTCTATGATTCGACTATGAAAAACGGCGAATGGGCAAAAAAGACAAAGAGACATGAACTCTATGGAAAGACACTCTGTCTTCTCGGAATCGGAAACATCGCACGTAAGGTGGCAGAGCGCGCACATGCTTTCGGTATGAAGGTCGTTGCTTATGATAAGTATGTCGAGAAGTCGGATTTAGCCGAGATGATGAGCCTCGAGGATGCAGTGAAGGACGCTGACTACATCTCCATGCACCTCCCTCTCACCCCCGAGACTGAAAAGATGGTGAATACAGAGCTCATTTCAAAGATGACACATAAGCCTGTCATCATCAACACCGGGCGTGGTAAGTGCGTAGACGAGAAGGCTGTTGCTGAAGCTCTCGAGAACGGCTCTCTCTCATGGTTCTGCACAGACGTCTATTCAACAGAACCTCCAGTTGTAAGCGAGAACCCGCTCTTTAAGTGCAAGAATGTCACATTCACACCTCATGTCGGTGCAAACAGCGAAGAGAACTTACTGCGTATCGGAGAAGAGGTAATCTCAACAATTGAAAAGTACAAGAAGGAAGGCCTCATTTAAGTAAAGGGGAGGAAACTATGGTAAAGAGAATTGACGACACCAACAAAGCGATTATTAAACTCCTCCAGGATGGAAGGCGTCCGTATTCAGTTATAGCAGATGAGCTGGGTATAACGGAGAATACCGTCAGAAGCAGGGCAAACAAGCTTCTCGAGGACGGTGTATTGAAGATTATCGGGATGGTTGATCCCGAGTACGTTCCCGGCCTCCAGGTTATTTATATGGGCGTAAAACTCTCCACGATGGAACTTACAAAGAAGGCCGAGGAGTTCATGACGCTCAGGGGAGTTGTATCTGTTGCCGTAGTTACAGGGCGCTACGATCTCATTGCAAAGCTTGTTTTGAGCGAAGAGGAGGATCTTTCCCTCCTGAACTTCTTCTCAAATGAGCTAACAAAGATATCGAATGTACTGGATGTTGAGACATATGTTGTCTATCAATCCCACAACCTGTTGGTGCCGTACATCCTTTAAAAAGAGGAAAAACAAAGAAGAGACTCTGGAATCCCTCCCGGGTCTCTTTTTTTTGTCGGCTTTGAAGAAGAGTGTGGCTTTTCTGACTCAGTAAGTGT
>CAVIUT010000019.1:0-28562 GCA_963646155.1 Eggerthellaceae bacterium
AGAGCGAAATGCAATATACGACAATTTATGTAGCAATCGGAGTTTGTTTTCTGATTAATCTTATAATAACCCTGGCTTTCCGTGCAGCCGACAGAAAAGACAGAACACTTAAGTCTATTACACAGCAGGTCAAGAACTTCCGCAGCGAAGTCAGCTCGACAATGAACCGTATGACATCAACATCGCGTGACTGCGAAGAAAACATATCAAGCCGTATTGAACACGCGAATACCGTCCAGGCACACCTGGCGGAGTCAATCGACCTTGTTCTTGTCCACCAGAGGGAACTTGATGATTTGTCGGGAGTATGTGAGAACTACGGCAATGCCCTTAAAAAGCTCAAAATCCAGACCGAACAGGCTGAAAACAGACTCTACGCCGTTCAGAGCGAAGTGAGGAAAATCGAGGCTGTCAACGACTTTGCAAAGGAGTTCCAGAAGGAGGCTGACCGCATTACCCAGCAGATGTCTTCTCTCAGGGCCGACTATGTGCGCCTTGTGGCATCAACGGAGCAGGATTTGAAGAATACAGCCCAGCGTCAGAAGGAAGAAAACAACGAGATGCTTACTCTCTTCTCTCAGAGTCTCGGCAGGGCCAAAGTCCAGTTCTCCGATTATATTGCAGATGAGAAGAAGGCCTATGATGATATATGCCGTGAGCAGGAATTGACGGCACAGAGCCAGCTTGATGCCCTTGCATCCCATTACAGTGATATAGAAACAAAGGTAGGGGATATGAAGGCCGACATGGACACTTCTCTCAAGGAAAGCTCCTCATCGCTTTTATCAATGCTCGAGAACATAAAGGCCGAAATCGAGAGCCTCGAAGTAAAGAGGGATGCAGTCTTGAGTGAGATAACCCAGAAGAGCGCAGAGCTCAAATCCTCGCGCGAAGATAGCCTTGTTGTTTTCGAGAACAAGAAAGACAGTCTCTTCAGCGAGATGGATAATAAATCCAAGTGCGTCTTCGAGGATCTTGAGAGCGCAATCAAGAGTACAGAGAATACACTCGAGGAGAAACTCAGAGATAAGGAAGAGGAAATCAGCGCATCCCTTGAAAACTACGGAGAACTTATCGAGAAGAAGGAGAAAGAGGTCGAAGATGATATTTCACGTCTCGGCGACGAGAGCGCAAAAGCCCTCGATGACTTCAAAGCTAAACTCCAGAGCCTCAATGAGAGTGCAGACGAAGCTCTCAATCAGCTATCTCAGAAAAAGGACAGTATAGCCGAGGAAGGAAAAGAGAAGGCCGATGAAATGAGAGGAGCCCTCGATAAGGCCTTTGAAGAGCTCAGTGAAAAGAAAGAGAATCTTCTTGTTGAGAGTAAGAAAGCACTTGAGGAAGAGAAGAGTGCACTTGAGGATTCTCTCCTCTCATTCAGAAGCGAGAAGGAAAGAATCGAGAGCGAGATGGATAAGACGGTAGCCGAGAAAGAGAATATCTTCGCCGTTGAAATCGACGCGCTCGAAGAGAAACGGGGACAGTATAAGGAGAGGTGTGCTTCTATTCTTGATGAGACGATTGCTACTGCAAAGGAGAATGCTGCACAGGTGCTCCAGAGGATAAAGAGTCAGGGTGATGACTTCTTGAAGACGGTTGTAAAGACAACGGCCGAGAGCGAGAGGGCCTACCATATGCTGACGGAGGCAACCGACGGAAAGATAAGGGAAGCCGAGAAGAATCTCGAGGACTTGAGAATAAGAATCAAGGAAACTGAAACGGCACTCTCATCGCATGTTGAGGATGTTACGAAGCTTAAGGAGGAGATATGGAACCTCCAGCAGGAGGAGAGAAGCCTCGAGGGCGAAGTGAGCTCCTTAAGGGAAGATAAAACAAATCTCCAGAACGAGAAGGCACAGGCAAGGAGCGAACGTATAACTGAAGAAGCAACGCTTGTGCGTCTCAAGGGCCAGCAGAAGAAAATCCAGGAAGAGAAGGAAAACGAGAAAAACGAGAAGAAAAAGCCACTTTTTGAGGAGATGGATATTGTAACGGGAGAAGAAGAGGAAGTCGATGTCTCTGACGATGACGATTGATTTGACGATGCTCGTATATTTTATTACCTTACTTGACAGATGGCCGACGAGGGCCATTTGTTATGAGCAGAAAAAATAAAAAGAAACAGATAGAAAAGGAAAAAATCATGGCAGAGGAAGAAAAGAAGCCTCAGGAAGAAGAGGTTGTTGAAACAGAAAAAACGGATGCCGAAGTTGAGGAGAAGGAGGATGATACCCTCTCTGAAATCGAGACACTTAATAAGAAAATCAAGGACCTCGAAGAGACACTCTCCAGCGTCAAGGATGATGAACTGAGGCGCATTGCAGATACCGAGAACTACAAGAAGAGACTCAGAGCCGAGAAGGAGAGTGCAGTCAAGTACGCTAACGAATCTCTCATCTCCGACCTTCTCGAGCCGCTTGATAACTTCTCGCGTGCAATCGAGGCTGCCGAGAAAAGTGATGACATCGAATCCTTGAAGAAGGGTGTTGTCATGGTAAAGGATCACCTACTCCAGGTTCTCAAGCAGAACTGGGGACTCGAGATGATTGAGAGCGCAGTGGGAACTCCTTACGACCCGAATACGATGGAAGCTTACGGCGTCCAGGAAAAAGAGGGTATCGATAAGGAAGAAGTTGCCGCCGAGTGTTCGAAGGGATGGCTTCTTCATGGCAAGGTTTTGAGAACTGCAAAAGTTTTTGTAGCTAAGCCAAAGAAATAAAAGAAAAAATTTGACGATTTAATTAGCTTTTATTACTTTAACCTGTGATGAGTAAAATCATCAAAAATAAATAAATTAAAGAAAATTAATGGAGATTAAAAATATGGGAAAAATTATTGGTATTGACCTTGGAACAACTAACAGCTGTGTTGCTGTAATGGATGGAAATGAGCCGAGTGTCATCGCAAACAGCGAAGGCGATAGAACAACTCCGAGTGTTGTGGCATTCAAGGGCGACGAAAGACTTGTCGGTAAGCCGGCTAAGAACCAGATGGTTACAAACCCTGAAAACACAATCTATTCTATCAAGAGATTCATGGGAAGAAAGTTCCATGAGGTTGCAGAGGAAATCAAGATGGTTCCGTACAAAGTTACATGCGGAGCCAACGATGAAATAAAGATTGACATCAACGGTAAGCTTTATTCTCCTCAGGAGATTTCAGCTATCGTATTGCAGAAGATGAAGAAGACAGCCGAGGACTTCCTCGGAGAGGAAATCAAGGAAGCTGTCATCACAGTTCCTGCTTACTTCAACGACGCTCAGCGTCAGGCAACTAAGGATGCCGGAAGAATTGCAGGCCTCGATGTAAAGAGAATTGTCAACGAACCTACAGCTGCAGCTCTTGCATACGGCTTCGGAAAGGATTCCAGCAAGGAAGAGAAGATTGCCGTATACGACTTCGGTGGTGGTACATTCGATATTTCAATTCTCGAGCTCGGTGACGGTGTCTTCGAGGTAAAGAGTACAAACGGTGATACACACCTCGGTGGTGATAACATCGACCAGGTAATCATCGACTGGCTTGTCAGCGACTTCAAGAAGGAGTACGGTATTGACCTCTCAGGGGACAAGATGGCACTCCAGAGATTGAAGGAAGCTGCAGAGCAGGCAAAGATTACTCTCTCTTCTTCAACTCAGACAACAATCAACCTGCCGTTCATCACAGCAGATGCAACAGGTCCTAAGCACCTCCAGAAGGAGCTCACAAGAGCTAAGTTCGAGCAGATGATCGAGCCGCTTGTCGAGAAGACAAAGGTTCCGTGCATGAATGCTCTCAAGGACGCAGGCCTCAGCGCTGCAGATATCGACGAAGTTATTCTTGTTGGTGGATCTACAAGAATTCCTATGGTTCAGGAAGAGGTTAAGAAGCTCTTCGGTAAGGAACCTCATAAGGGTGTTAACCCTGATGAAGTTGTTGCAGTTGGTGCTTCAATCCAGGGAGGTATTCTCAAGGGTGATGTAAAGGATGTCCTCCTTCTCGATGTCACACCGCTTTCACTTGGAATCGAGACACTCGGCGGTGTTTCTACAAAGCTCATCGAAAGGAATACAACTATTCCTACAAGAAAGAGCCAGATTTTCAGCACAGCTGCCGATGGTCAGACTGCAGTATCTATTCACGTACTTCAGGGCGAAAGAGAGCTTGCTAGTCAGAACAGAACACTCGGTATGTTCAATCTCGAAGGTATTGCTCCGGCACCGAGAGGAGTACCTCAGATTGAAGTCACATTCGATATCGACGCAAACGGCATTGTTCACGTATCTGCAAAGGATCTCGGAACAGGCAAGGAGCAGAAGATCAGAATTGAATCCTCTTCGGGACTCAGCGAGGCAGATATCGACAAGATGGTCAAGGAAGCTGAAGCTCACGCTGAAGACGACAAGAAGGCAAGAGAGGCAATCGAGGCTAAGAACAACGCTGAGACAACTGTCTATGCAACCGAAAAGGCTCTCAAGGACTACGGTGACAAGATTACTCCGGAAGAGAGAAGCACAATCGAAAGCGCAGTTAAGGATCTCAAGGATACTCTTGCAAATGCAAACGCAAGCGCAGAGGAAATCAAGAGCAAGACCGAGAAGGTACAGAGTGCATCGATGCAGCTTGGACAGAAGGTCTATGAGGCAAGTCAGGCTGCTCAAGCCGGCGCTGGTGCCGGTGCAGGCGCTCAATATCAGCAGGGTGGACAGGAGAGTGCTCAGAACACTTCATCCTCTTCCGATGGTGATACGATGGATGCTAGCTTCGAAGAAGTCAAGTAAAACAGAACCGGATTATTTTGGGGCAGCGTGTTAACTCATGCTGCCTTTATGGTGTATACAGGTAATATGGCAAAACGTGATTATTATGAAGTTCTCGGTGTTCAGAAAGGAGCAACCGAGGAAGAAATAAAGAAGGCCTATCGTAAGATTGCAATGGCCAACCATCCGGATACCCATCCGGGTGACAAGGATGCCGAGGAGAGATTCAAGGAAGCAAGTGAGGCTTATGAAGTTCTTTCCGATCCTAAAAAGAAGAGCGCTTACGACCAGTTCGGCTTTGCAGGCGTCGACGGTATGGGTGGGGCTGCAAGTGGCGGCTACCAGAATGTATACAGGGACTTCAGCGATCTTTTCGGAGGTGCGGGAGGATTTTCCGACATATTCTCATCGTTCTTCGGTGGCGGCGGTTCGACAAGAGGACGCTCATCCAGCGGTCTTCGTCAGGGACAGTCTCTCAGATACGACATCACAATCGATTTTAAGGAAGCTGCATTCGGCTGCAAGAAGGAGATATCTTTCTCTCACGATGAAGCATGTCCGTCCTGCAAGGGTACAGGCGGCTCGGGAAGGAGAACATGTCCTACCTGCCAGGGCTCGGGGCAGGTTGTATCGGGCGGCGGTTTCTTCCAGATGTCACAGCCCTGCCGTGCATGTCACGGAACGGGATATGTTGTTGATAACCCCTGCTCTGAGTGTCATGGCTCGGGAACGGTACGTAAGAGCGAGAAGCTCAGCGTGAATATTCCTGCCGGAAGTGATGACGGAACAAGACTTACACTACGCGGTAAGGGAGATGCGGGCGCTAACGGCGGACCTAACGGAGACCTTGTTCTCTTTATATCTGTCAGACCCGACAAGTACTTTGTGCGTGACGGAAATGATGTATACCTTCAGATTCCAATCTCGTTTGTCCAGGCTGCCCTCGGCGACACAATCAAGGTGCCGACAATCGACGGAACAGAAGTCATGGTCGATATCCCGGAAGGAACGCAGTCAGGTAAGCTCCTGCGGCTCAGAGGAAAGGGTGTTCCAGCCCTCCACGGCGGCCAGAGAGGCGATATGTATCTGAAGGTTGATGTCGAGATTCCGAAGCGTCTCGGGCTCAAAGAGAAGAAGTTAATGAAGGAGCTCTACGAAACTATGGCTCCGACTAAGAGCCCGAAGCCGACTGTCTTCAATAATTAAGTGAGGTGATGATGGGAGAGAAGGTCTATGGCTACCATGCCATCGAAGAAGCTTTGAAGAAGGCGGGAATGGGCTCGACGCTCTATCTGGTACGTAACGGCGGGGAGAGAATTCAGGCGCTCGAGAGAGAGGCAGTCTGCACAGGTAAGGTTGCCGTTAAAAAGGTCAGTAAGGACGAGCTTGGTAGGATGATGGAGGGCGTAGACCTGAGGGGAGCGCTACTCGACCTCGGGGGCCCGAGAAGAGGGGCATCCCGTCTTATGGAGACGACAGTCGATGAGTTCTGCCGTAACCTTAAGGAGGACGAGGGGGCCCTTGTCTTGATACTCGACGGTATAACCGACCCTCATAACCTCGGCGCTATTCTACGTTCTGCAGACCAGTTCGGAGCAGACCTTGTTCTTATTCCCGAACGCCGTTCCGTCCAGGCTAACGAGACAGTTGTTAAAGTCTCATCAGGGGCGGCACAGTATGTTCCTCTCTCAGTTGTGACAAATCTCAACCGCGAGATAAAGACTCTCAAGGACAACGGTTTCTGGATTTACGGTGCAGATATGAACGGAACATCATCGTACGGTGAGAATTTTGCAAAGCGCAGCGCAATTGTGATGGGAAGTGAGGGCGACGGAATGTCAACGCTTGTGAGAAAGAACTGCGATTACATCGTCTCCATCCCCATGCAGGGCCATATAGACAGCCTCAATGTATCTGTTGCAGCGGGTATTCTGATGTATGAATACAGAAGAGAAGAGCGATAGGTAAAGAAACAGATGAAAATGAAGACCACCTTTTGTCCGGTGGCCTTTTCTTTTCTATTGACTGAAGAACTTGTTTCCTATGTCTTCTCGGTACCAGAGCATCGGAAAATGCTTTTCATTCAGGAGTGAATATACTTCCCTGTTGGCTTCTTCGATACTCTCCCCGCGTCCCACGACCGTGATGCATCTTCCACCCGATGTGTAGCACTTCCCGTCCTTCTCCCTCTTTATAGCGCCGATGAAGACAAGAGGTTTATCTGAGCTGTTCATCAAGAACGCATTGGTGATACCGTCAACCAAGACTCCTTTCTCAGGCGAGAGAGGATAGCCCTTGGCAGCAAGAACAACGGCAACAGTTGAAAGGGAGTTGAGAGTGAGATTGACAGAGCTTACTCTGTTTTCTCTCATTGCAGCCATTATCTCCCCGATATCGGTTTCGATAATCGGAACCATGGCCTGGGTTGCCGGGTCGTTTAAGCGGACATGATAGTCGACAAGAACAGGGCCATTTGACGATATGATAATCGAGAACGTCAGAATACCCGAGTAGGAGAGCCCTTCTTCCTTGAGACCTTTCAGCGTCGGTTCGATGATTCTGTTCTTTATATCTTCCTTTATGCTGTCACGCAGGGGTATCGGGGCAACTGCTCCCATGCCTCCTGTGGGAGTTCCCTGCGAGTGCGATACATTGGTGTATTCGTTGGCTAGTGGCAGCAGGAGGTAACCGTTTTTATCGAGGAATATGGTTGCTGTTGCATGCAGTCCCTCGATGTGCTTCTCGACAAGGACTGGACCTTTCTCGAGGAGGGTGTCGGCATAGCCGAGGAGGGCGGACTTATCTGATGAGGAGAGCATGATACGCGATGGGGTGATTGAATTTGACTTAATCGTGTATCTTACGCCCTCATGCTGTGATAGAAATACAGAAAGAGATTCAAGATTATGAAATACCGCATTCTCGGGAACCGGAATGTTGTGCCTGCTTGTGAATGCGCGTGAAAAAGCCCTGTCGTCCTCGATTCTCAATGCCTCCCTTGTTGCTCCGAAGCATGTAATACCCCTTTCCTTAAGATATTCCATAACTCCAGCCAGAAGCGGGGCCTCAGTCCCGATGAAAACGACATCTATTTTGTTGGCGATTACCGCCCTGTATACCTCTTCTGCGTTTGCCGGGTCGGTGGATGTAAGGTTAACGGCTATATCTTCAGTTCCAGGATTGCCGGGAGCTATGAAGAGCTCGGATATTAACGTACTTTGACTCAGCCACCATGCTGCTGCAGCGTCCTTTGCGCCGCTACCCAATACCAGGATTCTCATTTTTCACCTCTTTTTGACTATTCTACACTACCCGAAAAGCAAAATGCAAAGAAGAAAAATTGATTAACACAGAAATTATTCTGCCATAATATGCAAAAAAAGAATAAATATGCAGCAATGATTTGGTCCCTTCACATTTATCAATAAGATATTTTCTTAAATGCAAAGAGTTAAGAGAACATTTATTATCATTTATTATTTGCAAAATCTGATTTTTCAGTTGAACAAAAATGGCATGATAATGTATTCTGATGGAGAATTTCCTGTTTTATTCATGAATTAATGTGTAGAACAGGTAAGTAGGAGTCAAATGGTCAGCCGGAAGTACACAGGGGATTACCGTCTTGAAAATGTTGAGAACAAGAAGGGAAAGACAGTAACCAGGGCTGTATATAAAGGTGACTTGTTTGATTGGGAGAAAAGTGAAGAAGAGGTTGTGAAACTGAAGAAGACTATTCTGGGTACTACAGTGCTCGAGTGGCTTGTCTTTATCCTGGCTCTGGTTATCAACTGCAGTAAGATCAGGGTCATGTATGTTTCTCTTCCCCTTCTGGCATTCGCTTTTCCACTACTTGGACAGAGCAGGGTTACAGCTCTCTTCTTCAAGAAAGTGGAGGAGGGATACAAGCGTGAAGAGAAGGATTTGATTTCCTCCCGTCTTGTTTCTTATGTCTTTATATCACTTTTCTTCTCGCTCTGTTCGGCTTTCGCCCATATTGTGGCATGGGTGATGGAAGGAGAGAGCGGTGAGGATGCAGTTCTTTTATCGCTGACTCTTGCCCTGTCCTTCATGGCCTTTTCCATTTTCCGTAAGAGAAGGAATCTGGAGATGAAAAGGGTGGGGAATGGAGATGATAATAAGTAAAACAGCTTACGTTGTAAGCTTTATATACCTCTAGGGAGGATTTGGAAATGAAAAAATCATTAGCTATTGTCCTTGTTGTTCTCCTTGCTTTAAGTATGTTTACAAGCTGTGGGAAGAAGGAAACTTCTACAGCAGCAACAACTACAACTACTTCAACAACTACAGCAGCAGCAACAACAACTACTACTACATCAACAACTACTACTGCTACAACTACAGCAGCAGTGGTCGAGAAACCTTCAACTGCAGTTTACGCTACAGCTTCCTTTGGAATGAAGTTCTCGCCATTCTTCGCTGCAACAGCATACGACCAGGATATCGTAAGCCTGACACAGCTTGGTCTTCTTGCTGCTGACAGGGGGGGCGCTATCATATATGACGGCATCAACGGTGAGACTCACACATACAACGGAACAGATTACACCTATTACGGTGCAGGTTCTGTCGAAGTTGTTCAGAATGCTGACGGCACAGTTGATTACAAGCTCACAATGCGCGACGACATCTACTTCTCGGACGGAGTAAATGCAACAATCGACGATGTTATCTTCGGTATCTATGTACTCTCGGATCCTACATATGATGGTTCGTCGACAATCTATGCTCAGCCTATCATCGGTATGGAAGAGTACTACAACTCAATGAGCAGTGCCGACTCTCTCATCTTTGCTGCAGGCAAGGACAACACAGACTATTCTCGCTGGTCAAAGGCAGAGCAGGATCAGTTCTGGGCTGACATGGACAAGGCAGGTGAGGCTTTTGCTCAGGAAATCGTAGATTATGTTGTTGCTAACTATGCTGATTCCTATTCAGAGTCTTATCTTGGAGTATCGGCGGCAGACGTAAAGGCTTCAACAGCTCTTCAGGTCAAGCTCGGTATGTACCTCTGGGGATACAGCGGCGCATGGTTCGAAGGCGCTACAGCAGCTGATTACTGGAAGGCTATCCTCGACAACTTCGGCGGCGACATCATGCAGGCTACAGAAGTCGAGACAGCAGGCTCAACAATCTTCCAGTGCCTCGCTAGTGTAACTGACAACGCTTATTCATATGGTATTTCTACAGGAAGTGATGTTAAGTCAATTTCCGGTATCGAGAAGACAGGAAAGTATACAATGACTGTCCACATGTCATCCTTCGATGCAACAAGTATCTACAACATGAGCTTCACAATCACACCTCTGCATTACTATGGCGACACATCTCTCTACAATGGTGTTGACTCCTTCGGTTTCGTAAAGGGTGATCTCTCATCTGTCAGAGCTAAAACAACTCAGCCGCTCGGCGCAGGTCCGTATGTATTCGAGAGCTACAACAACGGTGTTGTTACACTCAAAGCTAACTCAACATACTTCCTCGGCGAGCCTGAAATCGACACACTCCTCTTCCAGGAATCTCAGGATTCAGACTATGTACCTGGTATCGTAACAGGAACATTCGATATCGCATCACCAAGTATCTCCGACTCTACACTCATGGCTATCCAGGATGCTAACTCAAACGGAGAAATCGTTGGTGACACACTTACAACATACCTTGTTGACTATCGTGGATATGGTTATATCGGTATCAACGCTAATGCAGTCAACGTAGGCGGTGTTCCTGGCAGTGAAGAGAGCAAGAACCTCAGAAAGGGTATCATGACACTCCTCTCTGTCTATAGAGACACAGTCATCAACTCTTACTACGGCGACAAGGCTTCCGTCATCCAGTACCCGATTTCCAACACTTCCTGGGCTGCTCCACAGCCGACAGATGCAGGCTACCAGATTGCTTACTCAAAGGATGTCGACGGAAACGCTATCTACACATCATCAATGAACGACCAGCAGAAGTATGATGCTGCCCTCCAGGCTGCAATCGGCTTCTTCAAGGCTGCAGGTTACACATGGGATGAAAATAGCCAGAAGTTCACAGCAGCTCCAGCTGGTGCTAAGATGGTCTATGAAGCACTTATCCCCGGCCAGGGCGGACAGGATCACCCTGCTTACGGTATTGCTGTAGGCGCAAGCGAAGCTCTTGCTAAGGTTGGTATCACACTCACAGTCAACGACTGTAACACAACAACATGGAACAACGCTCTCGAGGCTAACACAGCAGAGATCTGGGCAGCAGCATGGCAGAGCACAGTAGACCCCGATATGTATCAGGTCTATCACTCAAGAAATGCTAACGGTCAGAACACTAACTCTAACCACTACCAGATCACAGATGACGAACTTGATGCTCTTATCATCGCAGGTAGAACATCTAGTGACACAGACTTCAGAAAGGCTACTTACAAGACAGCTATGGAAATCATCATGGACTGGGGCGTTGAGCTTCCGACATATCAGAGAAAGGAGTGCACAGTCGCTTCAACTATCCGTATCGACAACACAACAATGCCGAAAGATATGACTCCATATTGGGGATGGTATGCTGAGATTGAGACTCTTGCTACAAAGTAAGATAACCTGAATCTGTTATTTGCCCTCGGTTTTCTGGGGGCATTTCTTTTTCCAGAACACGATAATTTATTAAACTTAAATAAAATATAACCAATTTGTTTTATGTTATTTTTTTAAAGTATTTGACCAAGTTTGGAATATGGAGTAATCTAAATTTTAACTTTCAGGCCTTTTTACGGCCTTATTGTTTGTGTTGTGATTCTGGAAAAAAGGAGGACAATAAGAAAGTGTTGAAGTATACAGTAAAACGACTACTATACAGTGTTGTAATTCTTTTCTTTGTAATGCTCATTGTCTACTCACTTATGTATAACATGCCGGGTAACTATCTAGAGACCAAGGCACGTGAACTTGCTTCCCGTCCGGGAGCAGGAAAGAGCTACCAGGAGTGGCTTGATGACCTCAATGCCCAGTATGGTATGGATAAAGGTATTATAAGAGGTTATTTCATCTGGCTCGGGACTGCACTCAGCGGCAACTGGGGTGACTCATGGGCCTGGACAATTCCTGTCACCGAGGAATTTCATAACACTATCTGGTACAGTTTTGCCCTCTCACTCATTTCTTTCATTGTCGAAATAGCAGTTGCAATTCCGCTCGGAATCTTAGCTGCAAAGAAGCAATACGGTTTCTCCGACTACTTTACGACGGTCTTCGCCATGGTGAGTATATCGCTTCCGACATTCTTTTTGGCGACACTCCTTAAGTACATATTCTCCGTTAAGCTGGGATGGTTCGACCTCACAGGTATGCAGGGGAGGAACTATCAGACTCTATCTAACTGGGGAAAGTTTTTAGATGTCGCAAAGCACTTTGTCCTTCCGGCACTTACTCTTTCAATCATCGCAATCGGTGGTCTCATGCGTTACACGAGAACAAATATGCTTGAGGTTCTCAATGCCGACTATATCCGCACTGCCCGTGCAAAGGGAGTCCCGGAGAAGAAGGTCATCAACAAGCACGCATTCAGAAATACCCTGATCCCGCTTATCACAACACTCGGAGGCTCGCTTCCGGGACTGTTCAGCGGTGCACTCATTACCGAAACCCTTTTTGGAATAAGAGGTATAGGATATGCATCCTACAACTCCATGATTCAGGGTGATATTCCCTTCATCATGTTCTATCTTGCATTCATTTCAATTCTGACACTTCTTGGAAATCTTATTTCCGACCTGTTGTATGCTGTGGTCGACCCACGTGTAAGACTGAGCTAGGGGAGGAAAAAGATGGCTTCATATAATCTTAATGATGTTTTAAAGAAAAAGAATACGAAGGCCCAGGCTCAGAATAATGAGGTGGCCCTCGACGATGTGGCAAGAGTAAAGGTCCTATCTCCGACAAGGCAGGTAGTAAAGCGCTTTCTTCGTAACCGTCTTGCCGTTTTCGGATTCATCTCCATCGTTATCATGTTCATCTTCTGCTTCATCGGGCCGCTCTTCTACAAGTACGGTCAGAAGGAGACTTTCTATAAATATGATACTGTGAACATCCGCCTGGGTGTTGCTACCGAAAGTACATCATTCACAGGCTATACGGTAGATTCCTCCATCAAGGTAGATACCTCTGCCAACAGCTACATGACTACGACGATAAAGGCCATGCAGAGCGCAGGACTTGATGACTACACTGAAATCTATCCTGACGGCAATGCATACGAGGCTCATAAAGAAGGGGAGAATGTATATACCCTTTCCCAGAGAAGTGCCTCCCTCGTCGCTTCCTTCGGTGTAAGTGAAGTTACCCTGGCATCCTACGACGGAATAACGAGGAAGCTTACATATACTCTAGATGCTCTCGACAGCAGTCTTGAGAATACCGTCATTTCATCCCTCAAGGGTTCCAGCGGCTCATTCACCATCGACGGTGTTACATATAAATACACTAGAACCGGCGGAAAGAACTACGCTGTCACAAAGACGGTGGGTGGTTTCGTCTATACTGATTCGGCAATGTCGGAGGCTTTTGAAGATGCTGCCGAAAGTGCTGAGCCTAATCAGATTTTCTCATTCGACGGGAGTGAGTATTTCGTCTCCTCCTCGGGGGAAACAAACCTTGTTTATAAGGTTGAAAATCCGAAGATTGCCAAAGTCTTTACGACATTCGTCATCGACCTTTATGATGCTTCTTCAAGTGTTTCCGACGAGTTCAGAAACAACGCACTTCTTGCCGTCTACTCTGAAGAGGGTTTCACGGCAGATGGAGTCAAGTATCATTTCGAGAGCGACGATGACGACTCTGTTGTCAGAATCTTCGACAGTAACAATAAAGAAGTGGGGGAATTCTCACTCTTCATCATAAGACGCAACAACGGTGAAGATACCATTCCTTATGAAGCTAAGCAGGATATTGCAGAGGCGATAAGCGACGGCCTCGATACTATCGAGACGGACCTCCCCAAGCAGACTGAAGACGGTATGTACGACTACGATGAGAGCGGAAACCTCATCTATACGCCCACCGAGATAAGAATCAACACGACAGACAAGAACTATGAGCTCTGGGCTTATCAGATAACGTATGTCATCGACCGCTTTGCGTCTCCATCCCTTGCACACATCCTGGGAACAGACGGTGACGGCTTCGATGTCATGGCACGTATCATGTACGGAGGAAGAGTTTCGCTCATGGTAGGTTTTGTTGTTGTCCTGTTGGAGATTTTCCTCGGTGTCATCCTCGGCGGCCTTGCCGGTTACTACGGCGGCTGGGTAGACAACATCATCATGAGGCTTGTAGATATCTTCTACTGCCTGCCGTCAACACCTATCATGATTATCCTGGGTTCCATCATGGATGCAATGCGTATGGATGTTTATAAGAGACTCTTCATCATGATGGCAGCGCTCGGAATCATGGGATGGGCGGGAGTCGCGCGTCTTGTCAGGGGCCAGATTCTCTCCTTCAGAGAGCAGGAGTTCATGATTGCTGCAGAGGCAACGGGAATAAAGGTAAAGGACAGGATTTTCAAGCACCTTATTCCGAATGTAATGCCTCAGCTTATCGTCATCGCGACGATGGGTGTGGGTGGAACAATCATTACGGAGTCCACACTTTCATTCCTGGGACTTGGTGTCAAACACCCGCTTGCAACATGGGGTACCATGATTAACAGTGTCTCCTCGGCTTCTGCAATGGCGCACTACGCATACATCTGGATTCCTGTAGGTCTTTTAATCAGCTTTACAGTTATTTCGTTCAACTTTGTAGGTGACGGACTCAGAGACGCATACGACCCGAAGGGAAAGAGGTAATTCATGTCAGATCATTCATCATACATTTCCGGAAAAGAATCCAGAAGGATTACAAAGTTCAATAGAAGAGTAACAAAGAAGCTTGAGGCCGAGAGAGCTAATGCCAACAAGGATCCTGAACTCTATACAACAAAGATGAAGGACCCGGATAACGTTGTCGAGTTCGATAACGTCTGCACATTCTTCTTCAGTGAGGTGGGCACAGTCAAGGCTGTCGACGGTATTACTTTTGAAGTCCCGAAGAACAGTACAGTCGGAGTTGTCGGTGAATCTGGCTGTGGTAAGAGTGTCACATCGCTTTCTCTCATGCAGCTCTTACAGCGTCCGTCGGGACAGGTTGTGGGAGGAGAAATCAGATTCAACAAGGGCGACGGTACGGCATACAACATCGTCAACACTCCCAACTCTGTCATGGAAACCATACGCGGTAACAGAATGAGTATGATTTTCCAGGAGCCTATGACTTCTCTCAACCCTGTCTTCAGAATCGGAGAGCAGGTTGATGAGGCGATAATACTCCATAATCCCGATATGTCTGAAGAAGACGTTAAGAAAAGGACACTCGAGCTACTGGAGATGGTAGGAATTGCAAATAAAGAGGGCGTGTACAGCATGTACCCACACGAGCTCAGCGGCGGTATGAGGCAGCGTGTCATGATTGCCATAGCACTCGCATGTAAGCCGGAACTCATTATTGCCGACGAGCCGACAACTGCACTCGATGTTACTATCCAGGCCCAGATACTCGACCTTTTGGAAAACCTCAAGAAGAAAATCGGATCCTCGATTATGCTCATCACACATGATCTGGGTGTTGTTGCAGGTATGGCTGATTATGTTGTCGTCATGTATGCGGGGCGTGTTATCGAGAAGGGAACTGCTGAAGATATATTCCACCACCCAGCACATCCGTACACAATCGGCCTTATGAAGAGTAAACCTGTTGTCGGAAAGAAGGTCGATAAACTCTACAACATCCCGGGAAGCGTTCCGAACCCCGTCAATATGCCCGACTACTGCTACTTCAGAGACCGCTGTGAAATGCAGTGTGATAAGTGTAAGGGAGTCTACCCGCCGTCAATCCGCATCAGCGACACACATGTAGTGTCGTGCTACAGGTTCTACGAGGAGAATAAGGTGATTGAATATCCAAAGACAGTGAATGTGGAGGAACTCTAAGATGGCAGAAGAAATCAAGAATAAAGATGTACTTGAAGGCGCTGAAAAGGATCCGCAGAATCTTCTTGTTGTGAAACACCTGAAGAAGTACTTCCCCATCAAGAGCAGTTTCTTCAAGATGGTTATCGGTAACGTAAAGGCTGTAGATGATGTTTCGTTCAAGATCAAGAAGGGAACGACGATGGGCCTCGTCGGAGAGTCGGGATGTGGTAAGAGTACGATAGGGCGTACAATCCTGCGCCTCCTCGATAAGACTGACGGTGAAGTTTTTTTCAACGGCCGTGAACTTTTCTCCTTGAGTAAGGAAGAGCTCAGAAAAGAGAGGCCGAATATACAGATAATCTTTCAGGACCCGTATTCGTCTCTCTCTCCGCGTCTTCCTGTGGGCGAGATTATAGGAGAGGCTGTAAGGGAACATAATATAGTTCCACCAGAGGAGTTTGATGATTACATTACACGTGTAATGGCTGCATGCGGACTACCCGAGTATGCAAAGGCACGTTACCCACATGAGTTCTCCGGCGGACAGAGACAGCGTATATGTATTGCGCGTGCACTTGCCCTCAACCCCGATTTCATTCTCTGCGATGAGCCTGTATCTGCACTGGATGTATCTATCCAGGCACAGATTATAAACCTCCTCAAAGATCTGCAGAATCAATTCGGGCTGACATATCTCTTCATCTCCCATGACTTATCTGTTGTTGAGCATATTTCAGATACTGTAGGCGTCATGTACCTCGGGTCAATGGTCGAATTTGCTCCGACAGAGAAGCTTTTCAAAAAGCCACTCCACCCATATACAGAGGCTCTCTTCTCTGCTATCCCGGTGCCTGATCCTGATTTCCATATGGAGAGAATCATCCTCGAAGGTTCGATTCCATCTCCTGCTAATCCTCCCAAGGGATGTAAGTTCCACACACGCTGCCGCAAGTGCATGGAAGTATGTAAATACATCTCCCCTGAATTCAAGGAACTCGAGAGCGAACATTATGCAGCATGTCACATCTACGATACTGAAGAAGAGAAAAAGATGTATGCCGTAATGATGGAAGAGGAAAAAGAGAAGGAAAGGCTGGAGAAGGAAGCTGAAGAAGCGAAAAAAGGAAAGAAATAATGTTCTCGAGGAAGAGGGAGGAAGATAAACGTCTTCAATATGATGACGACGGCAGAAGCTTTGCAGATATGAATGTGGAGGGGATGCCGTGGTATAGACCGAAACAGGAGAGTGACAGCCAGGGCGAGAAGCTCAACCTCAGCCGCGACGAGTACAAGTCGTTTGTCTGGGGTGTTCTCAAGGCTGCCTTTCTTGTGGGCTTTGTCTTTGTCGGAGCCTACTTTCTCTTCATACTTTTTCTCGATGTGATTGTCTTCGGCAATTGAGAGCAAAAGAGATGCCCCATGAAATTTCATGAGGCATCTTCGTTTTACATTGCCGAGTACTCTAAAAGCGTCTCTTCAATTTCTCTTGGGGAAAAGCCTTTTTTCTTGAGAATATTACTGATTTTGACCTTTGCATTTTCAGCTTCTTCTGCTCTATCTTTGGCTTCTCCTTCTACTCTTCCTTTCTCTTTCCTGTCATTACCGTAGCTGTCCAGATACTTCTCAAAATAGTATTCATCAGCCAAAGCCATAATCTTCCTCAACTCCTCTCATCACCATCATCATAAGAGGGCTATATTGTACTGACCTTCTTTAAAATGGAATTGATGCTATCAGAAGAATATCCTTCTTCCTTCATGACGCTTATGAATTTTTCTTCAGTATTGCGAGCACCTTCTGCTCTACCTTCTGCTCTACCTTCTGCTCTACCTTCTGCTCTACCTTCTACTCTTCCTTTCTCTTCCCTGTCATTGCCGTAGCTGTCCAGATACTTCTCAAAATAGTATTCATTGTTGTCAGACATGATTTCCCTCACTTCTTGTTCATGTTCCTGCAGGAACTCTTTCAATAATCCTTTCTCGAGGCACTCTCCCAGTGTCTCTATTATTACCTTCTCCCTATCCTTCCCATATGCCTTCATGTCGTCCATGTAGATATGAGAGAAAACACAGTACTCATATATAATGCCTACTGTATTATATTCCGTTTTTACGGGTATAGAAATAGTAAGAAAATCGTTTTTCTCCCGAAGTTCTATACGATCCGGGACATTTGAGGCATCCTCCCCGACATATATCGAGTAGAACTCTGTTTGGGGCATCTTCACTCCATTTACCGAGTACTGCTTATCTTTATATTTCTTATGCATTTTCGGAATCAAATGTCCCCAGTATCGTCCCATCCTATAGGGCAGCATACGGCAGGGCGTACTCTGCACCTCTATGAAAATCACCCTTTCTTTGCGGACAGTGAAACAGCAGTCGTGAATTACCTCTCCGATGAATATATTATCGGATATGATGAGGCATAAATCCTCTTCTTTTACCCAAACATCCTCAGGGTGAAGGGCAAGATATATCTCTCTCAGATACTTCTTTTCTTTTATCATGGCATGAAACACAGAGTCTCTGACATTGCGTCGTACCTTTATGAAATCATTTCTTGTCTGGTCCGTATTGGCCATAAGTGAACCTCCACTATATATAACGCGTTTAGTGGAGGTTTTTGTCAAAAAATCGGGAATATTTTGTTATCTGATTAGATTGAAAGCTTCTTCGTAGTCCTTGCGACTCTCCGCTCTCGATAGTGCGTTCTTGCATTCCGAACTCTTCTTGAGGCCTTTGACATAGCCCATTGCATGTTTACGCATGCCGTGGGAGGCGACTTTCTCACCGTAGTATTTAACCATCAGGTCGTAGTGCATCAAAGCTGTCTCTTTTCTCTCCTCAACTGTCGGCAGAGTGTAGCATCCCTTTTTTAGAAACTCTCTTGTCTCTCTGAAGATGAACGGGTTACCTATGGCTCCACGGGCAAACATCACGCCAGTCATGTTGTACTTTTCAATTGCTTCTAGGGCATCTTCAGGGGTGAAAATATCACCAGAGGCAAAGAGGAAAACGTCTTTCCCAAATTCCCTTGAAAGGATTCCGAATGCCTCTTTGTCGGCCTTTCCTTCGTAGCCCTGTGCGCGTGTGCGGGCATGGAGCGTCAGTGCATCGGCCCCGTTCTTTACAGCAATTTCAGCAACCTCAAGATAGTTTATCTCTTCATTGTCCCAGCCGAGTCTGAACTTGACAGATACCGGAAGCGAAAGATTGTCCTTGAGGGCTTTTACGATTTCCCCGATTTTCTCCGGCTCTCTCATAAGTGCCGAGCCCGCTCCCGTTTTCACAACCTTAGGAACGGGACAGCCGCAGTTTATATCTATTGCATCTATTTCTTTTTCTTTCAAAAGGGGGAGTGCTCTCAGAATTGGGTCAACAGACGGGGCGAAGAGCTGAACGGTGAGACGCTTCTCTCCGTCGTATTTCTCCATGAGCTCGATTGTCTTTACTCCCTCCCTCGCAAGTCCTTCTGCACTTACCATTTCCGATACGGCACTGTCCGAGCCGAAGAGAGAGCAGACTTGACGGAACGCCTTATCTGTATATCCTGCAAGCGGCGCGAGAACTAATCTATCGCATTTATCCATACCGAAGAGCATAGCAGAGGAAAAAGAAAGAGTGTAGAGCTTAAGGCAATTGATAATACATTCCAGCTGTGCTAACTTTCTACTTATGAAAAAGAAACAGTCAGCGCGCTCGGATGAGAGTGCTTATGTATATGCCATAAAAAATCCTTCATATAATGATATATGCCTCGGAGCCTGGGACAGCGTCATATATGCCGGGACTGCAGTTGTTTACGACACAAAGTTCGGCCTTGATCTGGGTATTGTCGTCGGGCCTGCTCCTACATATAAGGCGGGATACAAACCCGGTAATCCTAATGTCGTAGGAGCCTGCCTCAAGTTCGGTTCAGATAAGGACGATGAGGAGACCTCATCCCCGGATGAGAACGAGCACCAGTGCCTGACGTGTTTTGCCTGTCAGTGTGGTCGTGAGCCTGTGAAGACAAATGTCGATGGTGATGTTTTATGGATTGATCACCTTGCTACTCCCTCAGAGATGGCGAAGTACGAGGAGAACAGAAGTCAGGAGGAGACTGCACTCGAGGTATGCCGGGAGAAGATAATCAAGCACAACCTCTCAATGAAGCTCATATCTGCACACTTTCTTCTCGGGGAAAGCAAGGTAATATTCTTCTTCACCGCTGAAGAGAGAGTCGACTTCAGGGAACTTGTCAAAGATCTTGTATCTGTGTTCAGGATGCGTATCGAGCTCAGGCAGATAGGAGTGAGGGACGAAGCCAGGCTTATCGGGGGACTATCGGTATGTGGAAGGGATTATTGTTGTCATGCGATGAACAGGGAGATGGAGCCTGTGACGATAAAGATGGCAAAGGAGCAGAATCTCTCCCTCAACTCCGCAAAAATCAGCGGCCCCTGCGGAAGGTTACTCTGCTGCCTGGCCTATGAATACGAGTATTACATGGAAGAAAAGGCAGGTGCACCGCCTGAAGGAACCAAGCTCAAAATCGACCACGACATATGGCGGGTGAGCGAAGTAAACATACTTTCTCATAAACTTACATGCGTCACTTTGGACGGCCGACAGATCTTTATTCCCTTTGATGAAGTCTATTTTGACGGGGAGTCCGGATTCTGGGAAGTTTATCAGGACTACCAGGATGAACTTTTCAGTGAAGATTGAGTTTTCCAATTTCTTTTAAGAAAGTAAGATATTTCTGTTGACCCAAACTACTTCTTTATGGTAATTTCCTTAATTGTCGTTCGAGTCAACGATACACATATGACTATTTGTTAACGTTTGGAGGAAATATAATGTCAAGCAAGTCAGTAGAGAAGAGGGATCGCCAGAACGCTAAGCGCCGTCTCAGAAACCGTGCATGCAAGAGCACATTCCGCACAGCTGTCAAGAAATTTGATGCAGCTCTCGCTGCAGGCAACAAGGCTGAGGCTAAGGAAGCATTGGATCTTTCAGTCAAGCTTCTTGATTCTGCAGCAGGCAAGGGTGTAATCCACAAGAACACAGCCAGCAGAAAAAAGAGCAGATTAACACAGGCTTATAATAAGTTAGCTTAATTGAGTCTAGTCTTTGGAGAAATAAAAATGGAAGAGAAACTTACAAAAGCAGCTATCATTGAAAATCTTCATAACAAGCTTGGATACAACAGAAATGAAATCCACAGCGTCATCGACGAATTGTTTGAAGAGGTTAAGGACGGACTTAAGGATGGTCGTGTTATAGAACTGAGAGGATTCGGTACTTTCGAAGTCAGAGTCAGAAAAGGCAGAGAAAAGGCTAGAAACCCGAAGACAGGTGAAATTGTAGCAGTTGACAGACACGGCGTCGCAATTTTTAGACCAGGTAAGGAACTCAAGGATTTCGTTTGGGATCTTACAGATGGTGATGAAGAATAATCGGAGTTTTCTTTGAAAAACTATAATTATCCTAGGAGCCTCGGGACATTATGTTCTGAGGTTCTTGTTTTATTATCGAGTGCTTTTGTTCTTGCCCTTGCATTTCCGGGCTTCATGACAGCGGGCGGGATAGGGTGGCTCAGCCTTATTGCCCTTATTCCGGTTTTTGCGGTAATCAAGAACACATCCTGGCGCTGTGTATGGTTTTACGGCTTCATATTCGGCCTAGTCTATTACTTCTTCTTCAATTACTGGCTAAAGACTTTCCATTCTCTTGCCATAGTAATTGCACCGGTCATAAAGGGCGGGGAGATGATTTTCCTCTTTCTGTCACTAAAGGCTGTCGACAGGGCCTTTCCTAAGAAGGGATATCTTCTCTACGGCGCAGTCTGGGCTGCATACGCGTACCTTGCCGAGAACTGGTTTGCCGGTTATCCATATGGCAATATAGTATATGCGCTTTATCCCTACCGTATCCTCTACCAGGCTGCAGATATTACCGGAATATGGGGAATAATATATCTCATGGTCCTTCCCCAGGCTTATCTTTCTTCCTGGCTTTTGAAGTTTGTCCATAACGAAAAGGTCGATGTTAAAAAGAGTCTGAAAGCCTCCTCGATAGAGCTTGGAATCTACATTGTCGTCGTCATCGCATCCATTATCTACGGTGCCTTCAGCCTCTCCTACTGGAGCAATAAGGAGAGTGATTCCACCCTCCGTGTTGCTACAGTACAGCACAACCACGACTCATGGCGCGGAGGCTACAGGACATACCTCAATAACTTCAATAACCTCAGGCGTTATACGACAGCGTCGCTCTCGGAGAACCCCGATTTGATTGTCTGGTCGGAAACTGCATTCGTCCCGTCAATCTATTGGCACACACGCTATGATGCGACAGGAACGCAGTGGGAGGAGATACATGACCTTACCATCTCTTTTGTCGAGTATGCCGAGTCCATAGGAGTACCGCTTTTAACGGGTAACCCGAAGTCTGTTATAAAGGATGAAACAAAGCCTCCGTACAGCGAAGACGGAAGCAAGAACAGCGAGGAGTACAACAGTGTTGTTCTCTTCCAGGACGGAGAGATTAAGGGTGAATACATCAAGCAGCACCTTGTGCCG
This sequence comes from Eggerthellaceae bacterium, assembly GCA_963646155.1. Classification (GTDB taxonomy): domain Bacteria; phylum Spirochaetota; class Spirochaetia; order Sphaerochaetales; family Sphaerochaetaceae; genus Ornithospirochaeta. Next base: position 22,316 of record CAVIUT010000019.1, read on the forward strand.
TTTACGGAGTATTTCCCCTATGAGAAGGAGCTGCCATGGCTCTATAAGCTTTTATTATCGATGGACTACAATTGGTGGATTCCCGGCGAGGAGTCGACAGTCTTCACGCTCAACGGCGTGAAATTCTCCACCCCCATATGCTATGAGGATGCCTTCGGTTATATAAACGCAGAGTTTGTGTCGAACGGCGCTGAAATCATCATCAATATGACCAATGACAACTGGTCCAAGACTGAGTCTGCGGAGTGGCAGCATGCATGTATTGCAGCCTTCAGGTCTGTCGAGACCCGTAAGAGTATGGTAAGGGGAACAAACAGCGGAATAACGTGCCTTATTCTTCCGACAGGCGAAATAACAGACCCGATGGAGCCGTTTACTATGGGGTGGCATATATATGACGTTCCCGTTTATTCTCAGGCTGATAATAAGAACACCTTCTATGTAAACCACATTGATCTCTTTGCCTATATATTCATTTATATAAGTATTGCATCCGTCGCTTATTTCATTCTGAAAGAAATTGTTTTGTTTGTTAAAAGCAGGAAAAAATTTAAATGAAGAACGTTTCTCTGATTGTTGTTGGAACTGAATTGACTCATGGGATTATTGAAGATAAGCACACCGCGCTTGTTGCAAGGGAGTGCTCGCACCTCGGACTTAATTTCAGGGAAAGCATTCTTGTTGCCGATGACGGTACGATAAGCGGAGTGCTTTCCTCTGTGATTAAGGAAAACGATTTAGTTATAATCACAGGAGGACTGGGCCCTACCTCTGATGATATGACGCGCTCCGCTATTTGTGAGAGTGCCGGGTGCGAACTCGTGAAGAACGAAAAGGCATGGGCACACCTCCTTGCGACTTTAAAAGAGAGGGCATACGGCGCGAATGAAAAGCAGGCATATATTCCCCTCGGCTTTAATGTAATCGATAACCCCAACGGCACTGCTCCAGGCTTCTGGGGGAAGAAGGATAATACGCTCATTGTGGCGCTTCCGGGGCCCCCGCGGGAGATGAGACCGATGTTCTATGACTCGGTTCTTCCACTACTCGTCAGTATCTTCGGACTCGAGAAAGAGGAAAGAGAGGAGTATTCGGTATATGCACTAGCTGAAGCAAAGCTCGAGGAGCTCACAAAAGAAGCCGACAGAACATTATGCTGGGGAACAAGATTCCAGGATTATAAGATATCACTATACGTGTCGGGGAAGGATAAGGATACAAGGGACAGGGCAGTAGAGAAACTTTCTCTTCTCATCGGAAAGAGACGTGTCGAGAAAGGTGATGTATCGGCACTTCAATCTCTTGTAGATATCTTGAAAAAGAAAGGGGCGACAATAGCTGCTGCTGAAAGCTGCACAGGAGGACTCGCGTCTTCTCTCCTTACTTCCCTTCCCGGGTCGAGTGAATATATGCTCGGCGGTGTTGTTTCATATGCGGTTTCCATCAAGAAAAGTGTTCTCGGTGTTTCTGATGAAACAGTTGAGAGATACGGGGTGGTATCTGACGAATGTGCGCGAGAGATGGCTGACGGCGTGAGAAGAGCTCTAGGCTCTGATTACAGCTTCTCGATTACCGGTGTTGCAGGACCCGATAAAAGCGAGAATAAGGATGTCGGGACAGTCTCCTTCGGCTTCAGCGGGAAGGACAGGAAGACAGAAGCTGTAACTCTACACCTTCCGTCCTGGGGACGCGAAAGCATAAGGCGACGCGCCTCTGTCATCGCATTCATCCTCTTGAAAGCATTCCTCGATGGAGAGGATATCTCCACCATCATTGATACATGGAAGGTCTTTTGATGCACTTTACACAGAAGGAAGTCAATCTTCACACTCATACTCTCTTTTCCCATCACGGGAAGGGAATGCCGTGTGATTACCTCACCCAGGCGAAGAAGACGGGGGACATAAAGGTTCTCGGCTTCAGTGAGCACACTCCGGTTATCGACTCCACCTTTCCTCAGGAGAGGATGATGCTCTCCGAGCTCGATGATTACACCCGGAGCGTCAGGGCTCTCAAGAACGAGAGCGTTACCGTCCTTCTCGGCTTCGAATGCGATTGGCGGGATGACTTTGTCTCATTCTATAAGGATGAACTTCTTTCCCGATGCGGCGCTGACTATCTTCTCGGCTCCGTTCATTACCTCAAGGATATAGTTGACGGCACATATAAGTATGTGGGAAAGCCTTCAAACAGGGGGCTCTTTTCTCTCAGGGAGTATGTGGACGACTACACGTCAATGCTCTCGAGCGGCCTCTTCCTCTACGGCTGTCACCCCGATCTCTTTGCCTCCTCTTTCCCCGACTGGAACGAGGATGCAATTTGCGCTTCGAAAGATATAATTGCATGTGCAAAAGATAACGATATTCCCCTCGAGATAAACGCCAACGGACTATGTAAGCCGCGTCTTGTTCTTGATGATGGCTCCGAGAGATTCCGCTACCCCATAGAGCAGTTCTGGGCTATGGCGAGAGACGAGGGAGTTAAAATTGTAACAGCAAGCGACGCCCATAAGAGTGAGCGTGTCGACTGCTTTATGCTATCCGAGGACTTTGCGTCTCCCCTCGGCGTAGAGTGGGCGGAGTACGAGATAGACACCGAGTCTCGGCATGTTGCCGTAATACCCTCATCAGGGGTGTAAAAATTCTCTTTTGTAAGTTGTTGACAAATATTAAATTGAATGTTTAGAATTCCAATATACATAGAGGAAGAGAAATTCCTCAATCAAATGTATTTTTTTCAGGTAATTAATAATTCAAACTTAATATATGAAGAGGTATGAATGTCCTCAGACATCAACGAAGAAGTTAAGGCAGAAGAAATGCCTAATACAGAAGAGAAGAAGAAAGTAACAGTCAAGGTTCCCGTAAAGAGAAAGATATCTGTAAAAAGAAAGGTTGTCGCGCCCGTCGACGAGGAAGGTAAGACGACTGAAGAGGCCCCAATCGCCGAAGAGCCCAAGGAAGAAAAGAAAAAGGAACACACGGCACATAGAACTACACATAGAAAGAAGGTGGAGAAAAAGAACAAGGATATAGAAGCTGAGCTTCCCCTCTTCGAGAACAGTGTGGAAACTCTTTCTCCAGATATCCCCTCAGTCGAAGAAAAGCCTTCTGAAGATATTATTTCTCCAGTAATTGAAGAGAAGAAGGACGAGACAGCGTCCCTTCCCGTAGAGGAAGCTGAAGAAGAGGGCGAAGAGATAAAGAGTGCGGAAGAAGCTTCTTCTGACGGCGGGAGAAGTGCTGTGGCCGATAGCGAAAGCGACGAGGAGAAGGCCGAGAGCGATGAACGTCGTGACGGCGGCCGCAACAGGTTCTCCAAGAAGGATAAATACAAGAACAAGAAGGAGAGAAAGAAGGAGGAAGATATTCCCCCCGAGATAAACCTTGACGAGCACCCCGATGCTCCCCAGCTCTTCATCTCCGTTCTTACGGCACTTTCATTGGATGCAATCAGGGCCAGAGCTAAAGAAGCGGGAATGACGGAGGATGTAATTCTTGACTGCCGTAAGCAGGAACTTATCACAAGAATACTTCGTCAGCATTCAGCATCCGGCGGGGCGATCATGGTCGAAGGTGTTCTCGAAACACTCAACGACGGCAATTACGGGTACATAAGATACTCCGTGAACAACTACCTTCCGGGAACGGATGATGTATATGTCTCATCTGCTATCATCAAGGGAGTCGGACTCAAGACTGGTGATACGGTCCTTGCTCAGATCCGTGCACCCCGCGATAACGAGAAGTACTCGTCTGTTGTGCGTGTCATGCGCGTCAACGGCGTAGAGCCGAGAATGGCGAAAATCAGGGCGCCTTTCGACTCCTTAACACCGCTTTTCCCTGATGAATGCTTAAACCTCGAGATAGTCGAGGAGGGAAAGAAGAGCGACCTCTCTACTCGAGTTGTTGACCTCTTCTGTCCGATTGGAAAGGGACAGCGTTCTTTGATTGTTGCGCCTCCCCGTACAGGTAAGACGGTCCTCATGCAGAAGATTGCAAATGCAATTACACATAACCACCCTGAAGTCATACTCATGATTCTTCTTGTCGACGAGAGACCAGAGGAAGTTACAGATATGAAGCGCAATGTAAATGCCGAGGTTGTCGCATCGACATTCGACGAGCAGGCAACTCATCATGTCCAGGTTGCGGAGATGGTCATCGAGAAGGCGAAGAGACTTGTCGAGTACAAGAAGGATGTAGTCATACTCCTCGACTCCATTACACGTCTTGCCCGTGCATACAACCAGACTGTTCCCGCATCCGGTAAGATTCTCTCCGGTGGTGTGGACTCCAATGCACTCCATAAGCCAAAGAGATTCTTCGGAGCCGCAAGAAACATAGAGGACGGAGGAAGCCTCACGATTATATCTACAGCGCTCATCGAGACGGGAAGCCGAATGGACGAAGTCATCTTCGAAGAGTTTAAAGGTACAGGAAACAACGAAATAGTACTTGATAGAAAGATGGCCGATAATCGTAAATTCCCTGCAATCAACATCAAGAAGAGCGGCACGAGAAGAGATGACCTGCTACTTGATGAAGTTACACTCGCGCGTGTATTCTTACTCCGTTCTTCATTCGGCAACCTTGATGATATAGACATGTCTGTAGATATCATTGACAAAATGGCCAAAACGAACAACAATAAGGAGTTCCTGAACACGATGAATACACCGTCCAGGATGTAAGAGAAATTCCTTGTCTGTGAAAGCAGACAATTTGAATAAGGAGAAATAAAATGAAAAAGGGAATCCACCCGAACTACGAGCTTAAGGAAATCCGCTGCTCATGCGGTAACGTAATCAAAACAAAGACAACAGCAAAGAATCTGACAGTTGAAATCTGTTCAGCTTGCCACCCGTTCTTCACAGGCACACAGAAGCTTGTCGACACAACAGGAAGAGTCGAAAGATTCAACAAGAGATACGGAAGAACTTCAAACTGAGTTTTTCCATCAATTAAGAGCCGCAGTAACCCTGCGGTTTTTTCATGCACTTTTTCCTCATAAGAAATAATTTGCGTTTTCTCTCTTCCGGATAGATAATTATCGAAAAGGAGAGGATTATTTTGATAGAGCCGTGTACGGCCCATAAGCGGGAATTTGACGAGTTACCCCAGACGGTGGTAGCTGTTCCGCAGCCGACAACGATAATAGGTGCATTTTCAGAGGCCGTGAAAGGGTGGAGTCTTGTGTGCAACACGTCCGACGGCATTACTATAAGCTTATCGCGCCGGGACGATAATGTTGTCAGGCTCGTTAGTACGGAGCGGCAGGACAAGAAAAGATTCACACTCTCCAGCATCAAATACCGCCCGGAGGACAAGTGGGCGGGAGCCGTGAAGGCTGTATTCTTCGAAATTGAAAAACTTAGAATTAAGGTTCCCGGCTATAATATCCTCATCCAGGGAAACGGCTCTGGGACGGTTTCCTCCTCTCTCTTTTCTCAGCTTTATGCGGGGCTTTCGATTGCCCTATCTGATAACCTCGGCCTCAACTACACGAGGGACGAGATCTTCTCTCTTGCTCTCGCCGCCTCTTCCTTTGTTCCGCGCCCCGTGCGCTACAGGGACCTATGGGTACTCTTTTACGGTGAGGAGAAGAAGATGTATCTATGCGACGAGAAGGAGAAGACACTCTCCGGCGTCGATGTTGATTTCTCTCCCTACAAGGCATTTCTCTTGAACACAGGTCTCCCGTCTTCTGTGCTTACCCCCGAGTGGGATGATTTCAGAGCCACAGCTCCACTACTCATCGACAAGTATACAAAGAAGTTCGGGCGCGTCAAAGACTTCAGAAACCTCACCGAGAGGGAGATAAGGTTCAACACCGTCTCTCTTCCCGATATGGAAAGACGGGCACTCTTATTCTTAAACTGCGCATCAAGTAATGCAAAGAACGCATTCTCCGAGCTCTCGAGAAAGGACTATGCTGCATTCGGAAAGCTACTCTCGTCCTCGCAGTTGTCATTAATGACCAATGCCGAGCTTACAAGTCCGGAGCTTGACTGGATCTTCCGGCGCTCGAAGGAGTCGCAGTCAGTATTGGGACTCGGGACAGTGGACGTGTCGAGTGCGGGCTCATTCATCATTGTGATTGACGAAAAATACGAAGATGAAAATAATCAAAGGGTCGCGGAGTATGAGAGGATTTTCGGTTTCCATACCAAAAGCGAGGCTTTCTCCCCCTGTCATGCTGCTTCGATTAATGGATTAGAGTGAACTACCGCCACCCTAAAGGGATG
>CAVIUT010000020.1:0-28340 GCA_963646155.1 Eggerthellaceae bacterium
GCTGGTTGGGAGGTTAAGTCAAAGAGAGCTGCTTGATTTCATCCGCACAGGTCGGAATTTTTCATGTAAATTCTCATCACAATTCGTTGGAATGAAATGTTCTCCTGTGTTTAAATCAATATTTAAATATTCAGATGCTTCAATGGAAGACGTAGGTTTATGTTCAGTATGGATATTATCTGAAACCTTTGTGTGTTTAATTTTGTATTCAATTCCAGTATCCGGGTTTGTAGATGAACATATTATAACATTATAAGTTCCATTCTCTAGGACATCCATCACCATTGTTTCCGTTTTTGTTTCATAAGTAATATTACCATCTTCTCCGTAAACTGTATTACCATCCTCTCCTCGAACTGGCTCTTTATACTCATATGTAAATTCTATTTGAGCTTTTTCAGATTCTGACTCTGCAAATTTCAATTCATACTTGATAAATTGCTGCCGCTCCACCATAACAAACTTATTATCATATATCATATACAATTCAAGAACAGCTGTCTTATTTGTATCATCAAATGATAATGTCTCAATACAATCATATCCGTAGTTCTCAAATTTCTCACTTTTCCAATATCCTGTAAGTGGCTCAACACCTTCTTCTGCCCCTTCTTCCTTACCAGTAAAATTTTCACATGCCGAGCAAAATTGTGCTTTATAGCTTTTCTTTGTCAGGTATGAGTCATACTTATATGACAAAGTTCCACTATGATTGTTTTCATTTTTTCCAACATTTTTATCTACACTCTTACTACATACTGAACAGGTATATGTAGTAGTTCCATCTGCGACGCATGTTGCCTCGGTTTTCACAGTACCACTATCAAATGTATGCTTTTCCTTTACAACTGCATCAGAGTGTTCACAGGTAGCAGCATGCCAATGATATTCATCGTCAGAAGACCAGGTGGATGCAAACGAATGACCTTTCTTTGGAATTGTCTCAGAATAGGAGTAACCACATTTTGTACATTTGTAGGTTGTCTTACCGTCTTCCGTACATGTTGGCTCGACTGTCACCCCGCCGTCGTAACTATGCTTCTCTTTGTCTTTCATCTCAGTTGTATGAGCGCAAGTAGGTTTATACCAGTGATAAGTTTCATCATAAGAGACTGTCGATTCATAAGTATGCTTATGGTCAGATGTTCCTGTTTTAACAGTTTTTGTCTTTCCGCAGATTGTACAGGTATATGTCTTCTCGCCTTCTTCAGTCTCAGTTGCTTCTTTTGTTACAACTCCGTCATCAAATGTATGCTTTATCTTCTCTTCAGCATCCGTGTGACCGCATTCTGCCGCATGCCAGTGATAATCATCATCTTTAGACCAGTCTGTAGAGAAGACATGTTTATGTTTTTCAATTACCTCTTTCTTCTCATAGCCACAGACAGTACATGTGTAGGTTTGCTCGCCCTCGGCATCCACCGTTGCTTCTTTTGTAACCTTACCTTCTCCGAATTTATGTTCCTCTTTTCCATCTACTTCTTTAGTATCATCACAGGTTGGAGCATGCCAGTGATGAGTGCTGTCACTTGTCCACTTTTCACTGAATGTATGCACATGTGGCGCATTGTTATCACATGAAAAGACTAATGCGAGTAACGATATCGCCAGAGTGGCGATTATACATCTTTTTACCAAGTTCATAATTGTTCCCCTAAAATATTTATACATAAGATTTTATACTGGGGGGGGGGGTATGGTCAACCTTATTTTTAGCCTTTGTCTATTTAACGTAATTATCGAGATTTAAAGGATTTAATACGTGTGCACTTTCGTGAGAGGAAAATTTGGTACAACATATGCTTTATAAACATCGTATATGCGATGAAACGAGAAGACAAAAGTGCTCTCAGAAAACCGGTTTTACTTCTGTTATGTTTGAGCGAAGAAAAATACGATTTATATTTATTTCCCCTTGTCGATTATCATCACTTTTCTTATATTCAATAAGTGTGACTAGTTCACCCTACAATTAATATAAAGAGGTAGAAATATGAAGATTATTCCACTCGGAGAAAGAGTATTACTTAAGGCTAAGGAAGCAGAAAAGAAGACAGCTGGTGGTCTCTTTATTCCTCAGACAGCTCAGGAAAAGACACAGTTTGCAGAAGTTGTTGCAATCGGCGACGATGAAAACATCAAAGTCAAGGTCGGACAGACAGTTCTTCACGACAAGTATGCCGGCACACAGATCAAAGACAACGGCGTTGATTATCTCATCGTCAACTCAGGTGATATCCTGGCAGTTGTCGAGTAAGGATAGAGTTCTTACATCCGGGGGGCGGAAATGCTCCCCTTATTTTTTTGCATACGGGAGGATTGTATCGTAAGCCTCTTTGTACTCTCTGAACTTCTCAGAGGCAAAGCGCGTGTACGCCTCGTCGAGATTAAGGCCGCTGAGTCTATCGGGATGGAATGAAAATGCTTTTTTCCGGAATAACTCTCCCAGTTCCTTCTTCGTCGGAATACTCTCGAGACCGAAGATTTTAAGGGCCTCCTTTATATTATCCTCTTCATGTACAGCCTTCTTCTCTTTTGAAAACGCGTTGTACCAGCACCCCTTCTCATCCTTGAGAAAAAGCGAGGCATCCTTATTCATTCCCCTGTTCCAGTTTGCTCCGAAGCGGATTCTTCTGAAATCATCCTCTTTTCCGTCATAAAATATCTTCTCGAGGAAATAACATGATGCAAAAGCCGATGCTCCTATATATTCTACTCCACGTGGTAAATATACAGTCCTGAGTCCGCTACGCATGAAACACCCTTCAGGAATTACCTTGACACGGCGGGGAATCGTTATACTACGCATTTTCACACACCCCGCAAATGACAACACGCCAAGGGAGGATATATTATCCCCCAACTCGACGCTCTCGATGCTTCCGTCGTCCATAAAACAGCGCGAAGGAACACTTTCAACTGCCTCGGGGAAGACAAAAGAGCGCAGGGCTGTTTTCTCGAATGCCCCCTCTCCTATTTCATATAATGTTTCGGGAATTTTGATAAAAGATAGAAGCGAGCAGTTCTTGAATGCCTCCTCTCCTATTTTCTCGAGGTTATCTGAAAAGGTTATCTCCCTCAGCCTCACACACTCTGAAAATGCTTTTTTGCCGACCTCAAGGATCTGCACTTCCCCGTTCTCGGGAGGTATCTTCGCCCACAACAGTTTTTCCGGATTCGTCACTCCGATTATCGTTCCTTCCCTGTCCGTCACAATCTCGGTCTTATTCATGAAAACGCTTTTATGATATTGCGGCCAGTTTTCTCTGATGGCATGAAATCCGTTTAAATCTACATCGATTCTGTTTTCCATAGTCAACCTCAGAACAGGAAAGATTCTATCTTATCGGGAATATTTTCACTCATCGTATCCTCAGGAAAATACCCCGGAGGAATAGATGCGAATAAAAGGCGCGAATAGAACTTTTTGGTTATTCTGCCGTCGAGGATGAGTACAACTCCCCTGTCCTCTTCCGTTCTTATGACTCTTCCAACCCCCTGCTTCATCTTGATCATCGCATTGGGAAGTGTAAGGGAGAGAAAGGAACCCTTCTCGCTTGTCTTATTGATGTAATCCGAACGGGCCTTATTGACGGGATCCGTCGGAACATCGAAGGGAAGCTTTGTTATGACAAGAAGCCTCAGCGTATCACCAGGAGCATCGATTCCCTCCCAGAAAGAGGAAGTTGCAAAGAGAGAGGAATCCCTCCGGCTCTTGAATTGAGATAACAGATGAGACCTACTTGTCCTGTTATCCTGAATGAGTAGTTCCATCTTGTCTCCGATTTCATCCTTTACGATTTTATAGACCTTTCTCATCATGTCGAAAGAGGTAAAGAGTACAAGTGCTCCGCCTGATGACGAAAGAATCGCATTTGAAATGAGAGAAGCCGAATACGTTATATACTCCGGGTCTTTATTGACAAAGCTCCGACCGTCCTGAGGAATAAGGTACATAAGGTTTTTCTCGTAGTTAAACGGCGAAAAGTATATGCCTTCCTCCAAATCCTTCGCGCTCTCGAGGCCCATACGTGACTTGAAGTAGCTGAAGTTGCCTCCGATAGAAAGAGTAGCGGATGAGAAAAGATAGGAGGAAAGATTATCGAGAAGTCTTTCTTTTATCATGGGGCCGGCAAGAAGTGGTGAGAGCACAATTTCATAGTCCCCGTCTTCAAGAAGGTTTGTATATGAGATGAGGGACGAAAAGCCGTTGAAGCGTATGAAAGTTCTGAGTGTATCGGATATGTAATAAAGCGAGTCTGCGATTTTATTCAGGCGCTCTATGAAAACCTGGTACTTCTCATCATCTGACTTAATGTATTCCCTCATATCGACTGCGAGGTTTTTTATTTCGTCACATAGCACTTCGCCGTGCGATAGTGCATCACGGTAAGAAGAGTAGAAATTCTCGTCTAGAAGTATGCTTCTCTCTCCCGAGCAGCGCGAGAATATACCTTTAAGCGTCGTGAAATAAAGCCTGGAGTCTGTTCGTATCTTCTTCTGCACGGAATCGAATGACGAGGAGAAGAAACGGTTTTTCGATGTATCAACAATGGAAAGAAATTCCACAAGGCTCTTACTCCCGAGCTCCCCACGCTTATAGGATGCGCTGTCTAGTGCTGTGTATATTGCCTCGAGCGAGACTTTATCTGAAAAGAGAGACGTCGCCTCATCCTCTATATGATGGGCCTCGTCAAGAACAAGATGTGTGTATCCCGGAAGAATCACGGGGGACGAAAAGTCCTCCTTGTTCTCCCACCTGAGCTCTGCATCGACAAGTACAAGATGATGATTTGTAACGATTATTCTGCTCTGCTGTGCCTTACGACGCGCCGAATACATATAGCAGTCGCCGTAGTGGCTGCAGTGTTTTCCGAGGCATGTCTCCTCGTCACATAGAAGAGATGAAAGTGCTTCCCCGAGAGCGCGGTCCGAGACATCAATGCGACTACCGGTTGAAGTTGTATTACTCCATTTGACGACTCTGCCCTCGATTGAATCCGGGTCGAGGGTGAGGATACCGATGGACGAGGTGTAGCTGTCGAGTTTGGCTTTACAGACGTAGTTGCTTCTTCCATATAGAATGGATGATTTATTCTCAATTCCTAAAAGATTTAAAAGAAAAGGTAAATCCTTTTCATACAGCTGTTTCTGGAGTGTAATAGTACTTGTCGCGATTACGACTTTTGCGTCGACATCCTCCCGGGTAAGTAAAAGAGCAGGAACAAGGTACGCAAATGACTTTCCGATTCCGGTACCGGCCTCGATGATGCATCCCCTTTTTTCCCTGAAGGCCTTCTCGACCTTCTTTGCCATCTCCTCCTGACCTTCCCTGTATGAAAAGGAAGGAAACTCCTTCTTTAACAGGCCGAACGGCGAGAAGAAATCCTCACTCGTCATCGCTGTTTCCGTCCTTGTATTCAGTGAGTTTACGATGTAGTGTTTTCCGTCCGATGCCGAGAACTTCACTTGCCTTACTCTTATTACCGCCACAATACTCAATAGTCTCGAATATTATCTTCTTCTCGGCTTCTTCCATTGTAATCGGAAGTTCCATAGTCAACGATGACTTAGCCTTCTCTACGCCTCCCCTGACGTATTGGGGTAAATCATCGTACTCAATCATCTTTCCTTTCGCCATGACTGATGCCGCTTCCATGGCATTCTTCAGCTCACGTATATTTCCCGGCCATGAATAGCTGTAGAGCGCTTTTCTCGCACTGAGGCTTATTCCGTCTATTTTCTTGTTGTTCTCCTCGCTGAATGTTTTGACAAACGAGAGCGCAAGCAGTTCGATATCTTCCTTTCTTTCCCTAAGAGGGGGTACCTCTATTTCGACAACGGCAAGACGGAAATAAAAATCTTCACGGAACTTTCCTTCCTTTACAATTTCCTTGAGATTCTTGTTCGTGGCGGCTATAACGCGGACATCTACAGATATCGTCTTCTCGCCACCGACACGTGTTATTTCGCGGTTCTCAAGGACTCTCAGGAGTTTGACCTGTGTAGCCTCGTCTACTTCCCCGATTTCATCGAGGAAAATCGTTCCCCCGTCGGCGAGTTCAAATCTACCCTTCGTCTGGCTGACAGCTCCAGTAAATGCACCCTTTTCGTGGCCGAAGAGTTCGCTCTCGAGGAGCGAGGGCGAAAGGGATGCGCAGTTAATCTTTATAAATGGTTTATCCTGCCTCTTCGATAGTGCCTGTACAGCATCTGCAACGAGTTCCTTTCCAGTTCCCGACTCACCCTCTATAAGTACTGTCGAGCGCGTAGGTGCAACCTGATTTATCGTCTCCATCATCTTCTCGAGCTTGGCGCTGCGTCCGATAATCTTGGAATATTTCTGCTGCTTCTTGAGCCTCTCGATTTCCTCTGTCAATTTCCGGTTCTGTGCCTCGAGGTATGAATTTGAGATGCTCTTCTTTGCAACGAGTAAAAGCTTATCTATGTCGACAGGCTTTGTGTAGAAGTCGATTGTCCCCCACTTCATTATTTCTACTGCATTCTCGATTGTGCCGTGGCCCGTAAGGACAATAATCGGAAGCTTCGGGTAGGAAGACCTTATTTTCTCTATAAGCTCCTCACCTGTCATTTCGGGCATTCTGAGGTCCGTAATTACAAGGTCCACATCATTCTTTCTGACCTTCTCCCACGCTTTTCTACCGTTTTCAGCACTGAGGACGGTGTAGCCTTCGCTTTCGAATGTCATGACTAATCCCGAGAGGATGTTTTTTTCGTCGTCGGCAATTAAAACGGTACTCATACTTTCGTCTCTCCCAGAGCCTTGCGCTCACTCGTGGGAATCGGGAAATCGAGTGTAAATGTTGTTCCGATACCCTTCTTGCTCGTTACGTGGATATCACCATGGTGTTCCTTCATTATCTTGTAGACAAGTGTCAGTCCCAGTCCCGTTCCGTTTGCTTTAGTCGTGTAGTAGGGCTCGAATATCTTCTGCATTTTCTCTTCGTCGATTCCGCACCCGGTATCTGAAATCCTCACAGAGACGAAGTTGCCGTTGTTCTTTGTGCTGACGGTAAGCTTTCCGCCCCCATCCATTGCCGCAAATGCATTCTGTATGATATTCAACAAAGCCTGTTTTACAAGCCTCGAGTCTATCTCGATGTTCGGAACAAACTGCGACAGTGTTGATACCAGCTCTATATGCTTTTCCTCTGCTTCGGGTTCTAAAAACGAGAATATTTCATTTATTATCGAGTTTATATTGTCTTTCTTTAATTCGACATTCATGGGCTTTACGGCGTAGAGAAAATCGACGGCAATCTTATTAAGGTGTTCAATCTCCTCCTCCAGCACTAGAAGGAACTTATCTGCGTCCTCAATTGAGAGGCTTCCCTTTTTCTGGAACATCTTCCTCAATAGCTGTATATGGATAGTCATTGCGGCAAGTGGATTCTTTATCTCGTGCGCTACTCCCGCGGCCATAGTCGTCATGCTTGCAAGGCTTTCGCTGCGCCTTAATCTCGCCTCTTTTCTTATTGACTCCGTTATCTCCTTGATGCAAACGTCAACAAAGAGCCGTTTGTTGCTTTCAATTTTGGAAAAACTTACCCTGTAAACCCTTACTTCACTCCCGCTCTGGAGCGAAAAGTCCTTCTCGTCTCCCTTCACTTCACCTTTGAGTACCGACGAAATATATTCATTCATATCCCTGTCGATGAGGCACTCGTCGATGTGAAGGCCTTCAAGGGAGTTTGAACTGCGTTTATAGGGAATGCTGCTCTTTGCCTTCTGGTTTGCAAATACGACAATACACTTCTCGTTGATAATCAAATGTCCGTCCTCGAGATTATCGAAGAGCGAATAGAGGATATCCTCCTCCTCGATTGCCTTATTGACAAGTTTCTCCAGTTCGTCCACCGGACATGACTGAAGATCCGCAACAACCTTTTTGAGTAATTTATTAGACACAGCTGCACTCCCTTAAAATGTAGTCAATACTACTTCTTCCCGAGAGATTATATATCCCGACACACTCTCTCCAATATGCTATGACGGAGAGTATTTTCTTCGCCCTGTATGCTTCGAGTTTCCCTTCCCTCGTCATCTTCCCGATTTTCTCGACAACACGCTCCATGAAATATGTGTAGGAATTCATACTGTCGAGCATATTCACCATCTCGTCTTCTCTTTCTGCGCTGATTGCTTTTTTCTCCGTTATAAGCGAGACGAATGACGATATCTCATCCTCACACTTTTTCACACTCGCACTGTCATTACCGCGCGTAAAGAAGAAGCTGTTGAAAGACGAGTAGCTCTCGTATGTATTGAATTTATCCTTGATTATCCTGTCGACAGTCTCCTTCGAAAGCGGAGGAAAGTTGAACTTCCTTACCCTTGAAAGGATAGTCTCCATAATTCTCTGGCTCTCGGAAGAGATGAGGATTATATTGAGGTGCTCCACAGGCTCCTCGAGCATTTTGAGTATGGAGTTCTTCGCCCCCTCGGTCGAGCTCTCGATATTCTCAATGATTACTACCTTCTCTTCGCTTCCCGATGCCGACCAGTCCTTGATTGCCCTCATCTGATCGATTGAGACACTCGTAGGGGAAGACTTTCCTGCATAAAGATATTTTATATTATTCTGCAACTTGAGGCTCTCGAGCTCTTTTATATCCTTATCAGTAATATCTTTTTTGTCCTCGATAGACGAGATAAATTCATCAACCTTTCCTGCCGTTTCAAAGAGCTTTCCCACCCCCGTCGTATATGAGCCCGAGAGCGCCGAATTATACTGCATGTTGACGAGTCTCAGTGTTTCGATTAAGAAGAGTCTGCTCTTCTCTGTGCGCTCTGTGGTAAACAGGTTCAGCGCGCACCTCAGCGTATGATATAAATCACGGTAGGGAAAGAAAATTATATTCTGAGTGCGGAGAATATCACGCCGCGTAGATGTAAGATGACATGCTAAATCAAGAGCCCCCGTAAGCCTCGAGGATCCCCTCGGGCCGGAGAAAAGAAGAGACTGGGGAAGAAGATTGTTCTTGAGGTTCCCCTCAAGGTCTCCCGCCACCGACGGCTGGGATTTATAGAGCTTATCAAAGACCAATGAGCGCCCCCTTGAAAGCCTTCTCTATTGAAGGAAAAATAGGAAGATAGACATTCATGTAGAAAAAACTGTTCTCCTTTAAGGGAAGGAGGGAAACAAATGGCTGGAGAGACGCAAGCTCCAATATAATGAATGTAAGAAAAAAAGCTATCGCTCCCGATACGATAAGCCCCAGGAAGCTGTCAAACCACCCCAGCGACAGTCCCGAAAGCGCTGTCGAGAGAAGAACTCCGATAAGCTTAAAAAGCGAAAATATGACAAGACATAGAATTACGTATGATATAAGGGAAATCCATAGCGGCGCTATATTTATTTTTGTTGACAGAAATGATGAGAGGCTCGAGACAAAGAGAAGTGAGAGCGGAAAGGTAAGAACGTAGCCCAGAATCTTGAATGCGAAATTCGAAAAACCTGTGACAAAGCCGCTTATTCCACTTATGAGAACAATGCCCAGGAGTACCAGATCAAAAATGCCGAAAGATAAATTACCTATAGTAAAAGTCCAGCTCATAGTGTCATTTTAACCCAACGAGCCTTTTATTTCTATATCAAAAACATCTTAATGCCTGTTCGATATCCCTCTTTTGGATTATTATCTCGATATGGCAAATTTTTTTACGAAATTATTCGGTGGAACAAAACAGGAAAAAGATATAAAGAGACTGAGGCCTATAGTTGAAAGCGTCAAAAACGAATACAGCTGGGCCGAAAGCCTTAAAGAAGAGGACTTTCCACGACTTACTGCAGAGTGGAAAGAGGAAGTTAAGAACGGAAAAAGCCTGGAGGAACTCCTTCCAAAGGCATTTGCACTCGCGCGAGAGGCAAGCTGGAGGACAATCGGGGAAAAACACTACGACGAGCAGATCATGGGCGCCGTAGTTCTTCACGAGGGGTCGATTCTCGAAATGAAGACAGGAGAAGGCAAGACGCTCACTTCAGTTCCTGCTGCATACCTCAATGCACTCAAGGAAGAAGGTGTACATATTGTCACGGTCAACGATTACCTGGCTCAGCGTGACAGCGAGTGGATGGGACAGATTTACCGCTACCTGGGACTCACTGTCGGCGTTGTAATTCCCGGTCAGGATGAGAGTCAGAAAAAAGCAGCCTACTCCTCAGATATAACATACGGTACAAACAATGAATTCGGCTTCGATTATCTGAGGGACAACATGAAACAGAGCATGAAAGGTAAGATACAGCCCAGGCACCACTACTGCATAATCGACGAAATAGACTCCATCCTCATAGATGAAGCAAGGACTCCGCTTATAATATCGGGTCAGGCAGAGGACGACTCGCCGAAAGTCAAAGTTGCTAAGTCTATAGTCCCCTACTTCAAGGAATGTGAAAAGGATCCCGAGACGGGCGACTACTATGAATTGACTCAGATAGAAAAGATGGACAGGGAGCTTTATGCCGCATTCGATGAGAGGGGCGACTACAAGATTGACGAGAAGAACAAGAATATAACTGTCACGAAGCAGGGTATGACGAAGATGGAGGAGCTCTTGAAGAAAGCAGGAGCATTGGTGCCGGGAAAGGATGAAAACGGTAACACCGTTTATTCCCTCTACGACGAAAACAACTTCGACCTTGTTCACTATGTCACACAGGCCTTAAGGGCGCAGCATCTATATAAAAGAGATGTCGATTACCTTGTAAAGGACGGCGAAGTTCAGATAGTCGATGAATTTACAGGAAGAGTACTCCCTGGAAGAAGGTATTCGGACGGACTGCATCAGGCAATAGAAGCAAAGGAAAACGTAAAGGTCATGGGACAGAGCAAAACCTTTGCGACAATCACCTTCCAGAACTTCTTCCGTATGTATGACAAGATAAGCGGTATGACAGGAACTGCAGATACAGAGGCAGTAGAGTTCAAGCAAATATATAACACCGATGTCGTTGTAATTCCCACTCACCTACCCGTCCAGAGAAAGGACCTCTCGGACCTTACATTCTACAGCGAGGAATTCAAGTTCAATGCAATTGTCGAGGATGTAAAGAGAATACACGCAACAGGTCAGCCTATATTAATCGGAACAACATCGATTGAAAAAAGCGAAAAGCTTTCATCACTTTTGATGAGGGCGGGAATAAGGCATGAAGTACTAAATGCCAAAAATCATGCAAGGGAAGCTTATATCATCGGAGAAGCCGGAGCAAAGGGCGCAGTGACAATCGCAACCAACATGGCAGGCCGTGGTACAGATATCAAGCTCGGCGGATCACCGGACCATCTTGCAATGAAGAAAGTCGGAACGGATGCAACACCTGAAGAGCTGAAGAAAGCCAAAGAGAATATCATGCTCGAGTACCAAAAGGCTTATGAAGAAGTGAAGGCGCTCGGAGGCTTATATATAATTGGAAGCGAAAGACATGAGTCAAGACGTATAGATAACCAGCTCAGAGGGCGCAGCGGCCGTCAGGGTGACCCGGGTACTTCCCAGTTCTACATCTCACTCGACGACACTCTCATGAGACTTTTCGCTCGTGACGGCATGAAGGAGATGCTGGGGCGTCTCGGCCTCAATACAGGAGAGCCGATTCACCACAAGATACTCGATTCGGCAATAGAGAACGCACAGAAGAAGGTAGAGGAAAGAAACTTTGCGATTAGAAAGAGACTTCTCGAGTACGACAACGTTCTCAACGAGCAGCGTAACTACATCTACTCCCAGCGTGACGAAATTCTAGTCTCGAAAGACCTCTTCAATCGTGTTCTTGACAACACAATGGACCTTGTAGACGAAATATATGATGAGTCGAAGGGAGAAGAGAATAAAACGAACGAGCTTCTGCAGCGCTTATACACAGTATCCTTCAACCCTGAAGATATTAAGGACAAGGAAAGCTTCAAAAATAAACTCAAGCTTGACCTCGAGAACAAGAAGAACTTCATAGGTGAAGAGAATTTCAACGAATACCTGAGATATGTATATCTGAGGAATATCGACAAGAGATGGATTGACCACCTTGATGCACTTGACGAGCTCAGGGATGCTTCATCTCTCATGAGCTATGCCCAGAAGAACCCGCTTGTCGAATATAAGAATACGGCATCAGATGCATTCGATGAAATGCTCAGCAGCATTACCGAGGCAGTTGTCAGGACAGCCCTTCTTGTCCGTTTCCAGAAGACAGTTCCTTCCAGAAACGAAAGAGAGAGAAAGTTGACAACTCTCCACCTAGAGAGTCCGGGACTGAGTGTGCAGAAAAAAGAGACAGTTACTGCATCGCAGGCACAGGCTGCAAACACGACAATAAGGCGTGATGCTCCGAAAGTCGGACGCAACGACCCGTGTCCGTGTGGAAGTGGCAAAAAATACAAAAACTGCTGCGGAAGAAATTTCTGAAGAGAGCCCGGAAGAAAGCCGGGCTCTTACTTATTCGACATAAAGTTTGTTGCGCTTTACTGTATATCCCAAGTGCTGTAGAAAAGCAGAGAGCTTCTTGTAGCCGTAGTTACGGCAATCGAAATCAGAGTACTTATTCTTAAGTGCACTCCCGATTGTTGCGCAGTTTATCATGTCATTTTCCGACTCGTCGACAAGAACCCTTATAAAGCGCGCAATAGTCTTCTCAGATGCTATACGGTTATCCTCACTCTTCTGACTCTTATCTTCTTTCTGTGATTCCGAGAGAAGAAGATCAAGATATTTGAACTCGGAGCATGCCGCAACAAATGCTGCAGGAGTCTTCTGCTCCCCCATTCCAATCACTCTCATTCCGGCTTCCTTGAGTCTTGAGGCAAGACGGGTGAAATCACAATCGGATGAGACAAGACAGAAGCCGTCAACCTTCCCTGTATACAATATATCCATGGCATCAATAACCATTGTGGTGTCAGTACTGTTCTTCCCGCTTGTATAGGGAAAAGACTGTATCGGGATAATCGAATTCTCAAGGAGAGTGTCCTTCCAACCCTTTGTAAGGGATGAGGAGAAGTCCCCGTAAATTCTACGGTAGGTAATAGTACCTTCCTTGGCAAGCTCATCCATAATAATATCGACATACCTGTACGAAACGTTTTCGGCGTCAATCAATACTGCAAATTTAATAGTGTCCATAATCAAATTCAGCCCCGAAGGGCTGATATAAATTAATCAGAATCTGTATCCGACGGAAACATTATAAAGGTTTTTGTCATCATAATGTTCATATTGAGCCTTAAGAGCGACGTGTTCTACAAAATCAAACTCAAGACCGACACCGTAGATTACGCTGAAGCCGCTGTCAAATACAGAATTTTCCGATGCAAATAGATACATCGCTCCGCCGTAAGCAACAACACCGAAATTGCTTCCCCTCAACGAAAGTCCTCCGACAGCTCTTAGAGCACCGTTTATTATGAGCTTATTTGAGTTCTTGTAAATCATCATATCAGCTCCGCTCTCAACAAAGATGAACTTCCATGCATAAAGTCTCATGTCTCCGCCTATTGTCGGGAAGAATTTTGCTTTATCACTATCAGATGTGAAGAGGCCCTGAAGACCGACATCAAATCCTGCAGAGAAAGTGAATATGCTATTCTTCTTCTCTTCCGTTACAGTTTGAGAAACCGAAGAAACAACATTCTCTTCCACAACATCCAAATCATCAGAATCAGCTACAACATCAGCGGCAGTGGACTGCGTACGGCTGAGAGCTATGGAGTCGATAAACCTCTCCGCCTGACCTAAGAGAAGATCGGAGAAGGCAATAATTTCATCCATACTCTTATCAGGATAGGAAAGTATCAGCCTATCAAATTCAACAGTGAAATTTACATCTCTGAATTCCGAGTAATTTTCCAGTAGGTATGCGGCAAATTTATCAATTGATGCGCCTGTCATACCTCTAGGAATCAGCAATACAGCCTTGTTTCTAGCAAATGCACATCGTGTCTTAATCCCGTTATGAGAAAAATCAACTTCATACACATTCTCATCATCGCCGACCAAATCCGCAACAATATCTTCAAAAAGAGCAAAAGCTCCCGTCTCATTCTCAAGTCCGAGAGGTATACTTACAGAATCATCACTTGTGGCTTCATACTGTCTATCAGCGTTCTCCACTTCGAACTTTATGACCTCTGTATCTTCCAGAGTGGACTCTTTCTTCTCAGTCAAAAGAGAAGATGAAGATTGCGTACGTCTCAAAGCTATGGTATCAATGGAGTTACTAACCTCACTTGAAAGAACATCGCATATTGCGATAACCTCGTCCATCGTCTTATCCGGATAGGTAATAACGATTTTATCCATCTCGCTTGAGAATGTAACATCGCTAAACTCCGGGCATGACTGAGTCAGATAAGAAGTAAAGGAGGAAACAGATTCACGTGAAATCCCCCTCGGAATGACAACCACAGCCTTATTTTTTGTAAATGCACCTGCCAGTTTAATACCGTTGTGGGAGAAAAATGTTGTGTATACCTCATCTTCCGGAAGATCCGAAAAATAATCTGTCACATTTGTAAATCCCTCATCAATACCATCTGAAGAGGGAAAACTGATTTCTTTTTCCGGCTCTTCAATTTCCTCTTGCCTCTCATCGGCCTCCACGACCGAATTTGTCTCTTCTCTGACTGGAACTTTTATTACAGCAGCAGCTTTTTCGTTTTCCTCACTTTCAGGAACCAACACCCCTTCCTTGTAGCCAATCAAGCTTTTATAAGCCCCGACTATTCCCTTCTCTCCGACAATCTCCAAAGCCCCCTGAGCAAAGGCAGGAAAAACAAGTGCGAAAAGAATTATCAAAATAATTGTCTTTTTCATAAAATCACCTTAATATAACAACAAATTCAATCAACCAATACATAACCTGATCCATTGACAAAATAACAGCCGTCAAGCGATGTGCAGCCGTCAAATGCATTATAACTCAAAGTCTTCAGGGTCGACGGAAAATAAATATCAGAATGCAATAAAGCATTGTTGGCAAAAGCACAATCCGAAACAGATTCAATTCCCTCACCCAGAATCAACACCCCGTCAAATGCACAGGAGTCAAAAGCATGAGAACCGATTCTCCTCACTCCTTTTGGAATGACCAAATCACCGGTAACAGGAGTATACGAGAATGCATTATCCCCAATTGTCTCCAACCTATTACCAATATAAAGATATCCGTTGAATGATGAAGAGGAAAATGCACCTTCTTCAAGTGAAGTCAAACATGAGGGGAGAACAATGTCACCGGAAAGGGTCACACCACTGAAAGCATATTTACCAATCTTTTCCAAATGTGTCGGAAGTACAAGAGAACCACTCAATCCTGTGCAGTTCTCAAAAGCATAGTTTCCGATTACTCTAATACCCGATGGCAGATAAAGTGCCCCCGTGAGCTTTGTGTTTCCTCTGAATGCTCCATCCGCAATTTCAACAATTTTAACTCCGTTGATATCACACGGGATATACAGTTCGCCACTGTACATGCTTCCGTCGTAGAGGACATAGCCGTTTTCAGCCTCGTCAAACCTATAGCCGACGTAACTCACCCCACCGTCATCTGATTGATAAATTCCGATAACATTCTTATCATCAACCTGCACAATCGTCTCTTCCAATGAGGTTCCGTTCACAGTGCCAACTGTGGAAGAATCAAGAATGGAGAATGTGTCTTCAATCACACCCTTATAAAAGGCCTGAAGCTCTTCACCCTCTCCTGAGTTTTCCTTATTCCCGAGAGTCTCTTCGTCCCTCATTTCTCCTTCCGAAGATTCGACTTCCTCATCTTTGGCCGTTATACTCTTCTCCTCGAGTGATACATCTCTGGTACATGAAGACAAAAGGAACAATAAAGAAAAAAGAAAAATCATCAATTTCTTAATATTCATATAAACCTCAAAAAGACAGGGGAACAAACTCCCCCCGCCTCAATACCAGCTTTTATTTGACAATCTTCATCAAAACCCAGACGCCGCCGTCTGCATCTTCCCAGTACTCGACAAGTTCTGCTCCCTTTACAAGGGCATCGACGGAGACTGTCACAGACGAGTATTGAGTTCCGTTAATGTCCTTGGAGAGACTCTCAACAGTAGTTCCGAGGTACGATGCAATGTATTGTCTACACTTACTCTGAGCATTCTCGAGATTCTCAACAAAATCGGAGCCGCCTGCATATGCCTTCTCATAGTAGTAGAGGCTGCTCTTCGGTGCTTCGATAACCCAGTCAGGGCGGGGAATATCATTCTTACCCATCTCAACAATCTCTTTCTGCATCTTCGTTGCTTCACCGAGTGCAACAAGAGTCTTCTCATATACAGCATAGAAGGTCAGATTACCTGTCGTTCCGGGGTAAATCGTAACGCTGTCCCTGACACTCTCGCTCGGGTCCCCGCTTGTTATCCAACCGGTGAATGTGCAGCCGTCTTTATGAGGAGAAGCAAGAGTAATGAGAGAATCAGTAGTATATGTCTCAGGATTGCTGTTGCCGTACTTATACTCACCGCCGTCGAGAACATATGTGATTGTATAAGTCTTTGCACTCCAGAGCGCATCATAACTGAGTGCTCCGCCGTCCTTTGTTTCGACTCTCATGAGCTTTGTCGGCTTATCAGTATCGGAGTATGCACTTCTCACCCAGCCGAGGAAATCATAGCCGTCGCGGACAGGATTGGAGAGGATGAAAGCTTTGTCATCTGTTGTGTAGGAAACAGGGTTGGAAGCAGTACCGCGCACAAAATATCCACCGTTGAGGTTATAATTGATGCAGTACGATGTTGTCTTCCAGACAGCCTTGAGATATACATCATCTCTCACTTCGCTTGTGTCGATTGTAAGATAATAGCAGGGTCTGTTTCCTTCGTTTCCTTCTTCAACCCAGCCCAGGAATGTATAACCGTCGCGGTACGGCTGTACCAGGGTTATATCTTCCGAGTAATTTGTGAAGTGAGACGGGTTGGAATCATCGTAGTCGAAGCGTCCGCCGTCAAGGTCATAATTAATTGAATATACCTTCTCCTTCCATACTGCAACAAGTGCGACATCACCTGTTCTCGATGTATCGAATGTATAGTCGCTCACCGGCCAGTCAAGTTCTGCTCTATCCTTCAAGACCCAGCCCATGAAGTCATACGTATCCTTAGTCGGGTTCACAAGTGTAAACGGAGTGGTATCAACATCGTATGAGGATGGATTGCCACCGCTTCCGAGAGGAAGTTTTCCTCCGTTGAGGTCATATGTGATCTTATATGTGATAGGAGCCCAGACTGCCTTGAGGTTTACATCCATGCCCTTAGCACAATGTACTGTCACTGTCTTCTTGATTGAGCCGTCCTCATCGAGCCAGCCAGTAAAGACACATCCCTCTCTTACTGCTTTACCGATAGTGAAATCTTTATCCTTAATTGTAAATGTACTCTCACTCTCCACCTTTCCGCCACCGAGATCAAGGTTGACTGAATAATTATGGAGTCTGAAGAGTGGAACATAGACTCTGTCTCCCGTGCTTCCCTCTTCCAGGACAATATCCATCTTTGCCTCTGTATATTCTTCGTCCTCAAGAACCCAGCCCATGAAGTCATAACCGAACTTCTCTACGTTTCTAATCTCAACTACCTCTTCAGCAGTATAAGTTCTCGGATTCTCAGGAATTACCTCTGCGATTCTCGGACCGTACTCCTCGCCTTCAGCATAGTTGATTGAATATACGATAATCTCCCAATTAGCCTTGTAGCTCCTGTCGCCGTAGCTTCCACGATAGATACTAACACTTTCATGAAGAACTTCTTCGTCCTTAGTCTTCTCATATTCAAGGACAAGTCCGAACTGAGATGCAGCATTTTTCAAAGCATCTTCAACTGGAGTTGCACTGCCGTCAGAAATATCAACACTGATTATATTTCCGCTTGTTGTAACTTTGGAGCCGGTGAATTGACTCTCAAGATATCTCTCGACTGCAGAAACATATTCCTCTTTCATATTGAGAGGAAGAAGCACATCAAGTTTCGTCTCATAGACGTGCACGGAAATCTCGACACCGTCAACTGTAAACGAGAGAGCAAGAAGCACCGGATCATATTCAACAGACTCGACTGTTGACCAGCCTGTAAACTTATATCCATCTTTTACAGGAACAGGAAGTGTGAATGTCTCTGTCTCGTATGTATAAGATGACGGATAAACACCTTCAAATTCACCGCCGTTGAGGTCGTACGTTATCTCATATTCCTCGGGAGTCCAGACTGCGCTGAGGACAACATTTCTGTCGAGAGTTGTGTCATCGAATCTATCTAAGTAGAGTTTCCCGCCTTCAGACTTGTCCATCCAGCCGGAGAATACATAGTGTGCCTTAACCGGGCTATGAAGATCAAATCCCTCCCCGCCGTAAAGATACTGGTTGCAATTGGTCTCTTCGAGCTTACCGCCGTCTAAAAGATATTCAACTTTGTAGGTGTTACGCTCCCAGAGAGGAACAAGGACCTTGTCCCCTGTCGTACCAGCTGGAATTGAATAATATGGATCAGCTGCTTCCTCAACCATCTCGCTTGTAAGCTTGCTTTCATCAATATTCTCCGGGACTTCCGCCCAGCCGAGGAAGGTATATCCCTTACGTTCAGGAACAGGGAAAACAACATCGTCGAGAACTGTGTATGAGGTTTTACGCTCAAGACTGGGAACATCGACAGCTTCCTCTTCTTCCTCCTCAACAACTTCCTCTTCCGATGGATAATCAGACGGAGTTCTGCCCGGATCAATATAATTGATTGAATATGTAATGATATTCCAGAGTGCCTTGATGGATATATCAGAAGATGTTGCAGTGTTGATTACGAGAACGCCGTCAACTACTTCCGCCTCACCGTCTTTATACTCCCAGCCGGCAAATTCATAGCCCTTCTTCACAGGAGTAGGAATAGCAATTACAGTTTTACTGTTGTACTTGAAGGAAGACGGAACCTCAACTTTTTCATACGTAATGTTGCCGTCCTGATCAACAACTTCCTTTACGAATTCTCCACCGTCAAGGTTAATATTGATGCTGAATGTGTCATCCCAGCCTGCTGTGTAGAAACGGGGTGATTTAACCTCTGCCTTAACTACCGTTTTGACATATGTGTCACTTTCAACGCCGCTCTCTTTCCAGCCGAGGAAAGTAGCGCCTTTCTTTTCAGCATCAGGAAGTGTTACTGAATCTAGAGTTTTATCTTTCGATTCAGCATCGGCTCTCTCAAACTCACCTGATGCATATTCACCACCAACAAGATCGAAAGAAACAATCTTCTTATTGATGATAAGCTGGTTTTCACCGGCTTTGGTCGTGGTGCAGGCTGTAAGAGCCAGAATGGAAATTAACAAAACTACAACAATCTTCGAAATTTTATTCATAGATAGACATCCCCACTTTTTGGACTACTATTTATCTTACAATTCAAACTTGAATTAAGAAAGACAAAAAATTGCACTATTTCGAATTCTTTGTCTTTTTAGGGATAATTTTCCCCCTCTTTAAAACAAAAACCAAACAAATCAAGTCAAAGTGTATAAGCTACTCGGCATCGATATATTCAAGAATAATCGTATTTGATGCTGAAGAACCTATGGAGCCGAGAAGAGAGGACTCTTTTACGATAGATAGATTCTTAACATTCACACGCTCGAAGCCCGTATACTTTATACTCCTGCCGTCAGAGCTTCTGACAACAACATACTTCAGGCCGTTCTCCCTACCCGTTTCAACGACTTCCCCAGAGAAAAGGGAATATACTGCACTTCCGCTTTTTCCTCTTATGATGAGCCTGCCGTCGGTGATTACACCTTCCGATGATTTGACAACCGTCGAGGAGTCCACCCCTTCAAATGGATTATAAACTTCTTTTTCGACTTCAGCGCTATCTTCAGTTTCAATTACAGGCTCAGTGAGAACAGGAAGAACTTCTTCTACATCTACCTGCTCTTCAATAACAGCATTATCAACTGGAGCATCTTCTTCCTCGGCGGTAATTTCTTCTAGAACAGGAAGAACTTCTTCCTCCTTTATTTGCTCTTCAACAACAGCATTATCAACTGGAGCATCCTCTTCATCGACGGTAATTTCTTCCAGAGCAGGAACTTCCTCCTCTAAAGATATATCTTCTTCAGGCTTTGTCTTTTCTTCAGTAGTTGATTCTTCTTCGACAGTGACTTCTTCCTGAGGAATGATTTCAATCCCGGAAGTCTCATCGTCTAGAGGAGTTTCTTCGTAAGAAGGTGTTTCCTCATAGACACTTTCATCTACTACCGGAGTTTCGTTCTCTTCAGGCACGGCTGTCTCCTCCGGGGGAACCTCAACTTCCACTATTTCAGATTCGGGAACTTCAACGACAGGGAATGAAGAATGTGATGGAGCATCTACTGTTACATCGCTCTCCTTTATCTCTTCCGTAGATTCCGTAAGAGAGGATTGAGTTGTGAAGTTGAAAAGCTTTTCTGTTTTTCCGCTTTGACTAGCGCTATCGACTTTCTCTTCGCTCTTGATGCTCTCCGATGTTTTCTTTTCTGCTATCTCAACTTTTTTATCGGGGTTTGCGATAAGGTAGACAACAAGTATGATAAGCGCAATAAGAATACCAAACGCAATTACAACGGCCGTTTTTCTTGTCCCTCTGCGTCCCCTTACATCGTCATTGTTATAATCATCATAATCTCTCAAGCCCATTGCTTTGACAAAACCTCGCTGCAAAAATATTATATATCCATGGAAAACAAAGGCAACAGGAGTCACTCCTATGTTCTACTTTTATTATTTCTTATTTTAGCTCTTACTCTGTTTTTCAGGAACATATCAACTTCACTTTCTACCAAATATAAATATACAGATCCCGTTGTCTCATCCATCAATGAACGCGGAACGATTTATGACAGGAGAGGTAATCTCCTCGCTTTCGACAGAGAAGAACTCGGGTTCTCGATAACAAACACTGGCTCTTCTCAACTAATCGCCTACACTCTCGCGCCATATACCGACTACTCCACCATCACTCTTACAAACCTCATAGATAACTCGACGCCGTTCATACCGATAAGCCGTGAAGAACGATTTGACCTCAATGAAATCAAAACGGCAATCGAGAATGCAGGATTGAGTCAATCAGTTGCCGTAACATCATCGTCTTCCCGGTTCTATCCCCACTCTTACTTCTCCCCCATCCTCGGTGAAGCCTACTCTTCTTTCAAGGCAGAAGGAGGAGTTGAGGAAAAGTTTAACTCTTACCTGGCGGCAGTTCCCAAATTGGGAGAAAAAGAAAACAGAGGGGAAAGCATAGTCCTTACCCTCGATATGACCCTGGAGGAACTTCTCTACTCCGTGCTTTCGTCATCGTCGGAAGAAATTGACGCAGCCATTCTCAATGAAAAGAGTGAAGTTCTGGCGTACTACGGCACAATAACAGATGAACTCTTATCAAATATAACGTACTCGCACTCCACAGAGAGCGAGACAACCCTCTTCTTAAGGGACGAGTATATAAGCCTCGACGTTTGCACTCCCCTCTCGGGTTATTACATCTACTTATCCAAAGAGGATAGTCAAATCCTGGAGAGCATAGAAAAGACAATGAGGGAAAAAGGCCTCATCTATTAGAGCTGCCCCCTGTATGCCCTCTCCTCAAGGCCGAAGCCGATAAGATTCTTCACAATTACATCTGTCGAAGCTTTTTCCAAGTCCTCCGGCACCTTCTGGCCATCGGTAAAGAAGAGAATGGGAAGATTTTCCCTGTAGGAGAATGAGAGCGCGTTTCCGATTGTCCTCGATTCATCAAGCTTTGTAATAATTATCGAATCTATCTTGAAGTCATCCTTGTAGCGCTCGTAGTGCTTCATCATATCCTCTTCTTTCATGCTGGCGGAAAGAATAAGGGTAAAGGTAGTGTTCATTCTCATAAGAACCATCCCCATACCCCTGAGCCTTAAATTAAGCTCGAGGTCCCTGCTCGAGAGTCCCATCGTGTCGACAAGAATAAGGTCGTAATATGTGTATTTCTCGAATGCAGATAATATCTGATCTTCGCCTTCGACAGTCGTGACGGGAATATCTAACGCCTCGGCAAAGGCTTTAATCTGCTCGAAAGCCCCCACACGGTAGGCATCAAGCGTTATAAGCCCGACTTTCTTCCCCATCTGTTTATACATGTATGCAACTTTTACAAGTGTTGTGGTCTTACCAGCCCCTGTGGGTCCGAGAAAAACGACGACACGCGAGGGATGTGTCTGAGCCTCGTAATCCATTCTAGTCGAATCGATTATCCTCTGAGAGAGAACTCTCTCAACATCGTCCTTCTGCGCCGAAAAGTCCTTCAAAAGGTGTTCCCTGAGAGGCCCATAGATATAGTTGAGGCTCAAGAGTCTCTCGGCCTCGGCAATGGAGAGGTCAAAGCCGCGGTGTATCTCAGTATTGAGACGCTCGCTTTTACTCAAGAGGAACGGGTCGGGGGTCTTAGCCTCCTTCTCGAACTCGTTCATGTCACTCTTTTCTTCAGCTTTATGGTACTGGGACGAGAGGAAACAGGTTATTTCGCATTTCTTCTGCTTCTTCGAAAAGAATCCCCCCTGTGTTGTATAATCACGCCTCGAGTGGATTCTTATTCCGTCCCCGTACTTTTTCTTGGCCTCATTCACCGCATCTTCGTAGGTGGAAGCGACAACTGTAAAATACTGCATTTTACTCCTTAGAGGATATACCTCGAAAGATCCTGATCCTTTACGATATTCGCCAATCTCTCCTCAACGTAGCCGGGAGTAATCGTAATTGTCTGACCCGAGAGTTCGTCTGCCGAGAAACTGACTTCTTCAAGAAGCTTCTCCATGACTGTATGGAGCCTTCTCGCACCTATATTGTCATTCGACATATTGACCGTATGTGCTATATCGGCAATCTTCTTCAATGCCTCGTCCTCGAATACGATATCTACATTCTCAGTGCCGAGAAGTGCCTTGTACTGCTTTGTCATTGCATTCTGCGGCTCGGTAAGTATTCTGTAGAAGTCATCGCTTGTGAGGTCCTTGAGCTCTACGTGGAGCGGGAATCTTCCCTGAAGCTCCGGAATGAGGTCGCTGGGCTTACTGAGGGAGAATGCACCCGCCGCGATGAAGAGAATATTCGTCGTGTCGATGACTCCCCACCTGGTAGATACCTTTGTTCCTTCGACAATCGGGAGAATATCTCTCTGTACCCCTTCACGTGATACGTCGGTATTACTTGTAGTACCGTGCGAAGCTATCTTGTCGATTTCATCGATGAAGATGATCCCCATCTCCTCGGTTCTCTCCTTCGCTTCATCGATGGCTTTGTCTGTGTCGACAATCTTATCCATCTCCTCTTCCCTGATTATCTCACGGGCACGTTTGACGGAAAGCTTACGGGTGTGGTTTCCCCTCGACTCGAAGAGAGATGAGAGGCTCGACATTGCATTCTGTAAGTCGTCAATCGATCCCCCGCCCATTATGTTTATATTGGCCTTCTCGCGGACATCCATCTCGATTTCCCTGTCCTCGAGAATACCGTCCCTGAGCATTTTCCTGAATTGTTCTCTAGTCTCCAGGGCCTTTGTGTCTTCACTGTTGATCTTCAAAGACGGAAGAAGGAGGTCAAGAAGCCTGTTCTCTACGTTGGCCTCGACTTCGCTCTCCTTGCTCTTAGCCATCTCCTCTCTCACCATCTGAACCGCCGATCCCATCAAGTCCTTCACCATCGACTCACAGTCCCTGCCGACGTACCCGATTTCCGAGTATTTCGTTGCCTCAACTTTTATAAAAGGTGCATTGGCAAGCTTTGCAATTCTTCTCGCAATTTCCGTCTTACCGACACCGGTTGGACCGATCATGAGAATGTTCTTCGGGGAAACCTCATCCCTCAGCTCGGGAGAGAGGCGCTTACGTCTTACCCTGTTACGGAGTGCAACTGCAATCGTTTTCTTTGCGTCCTTCTGCCCGATTACATATTTATCGAGGGCTGTGACTATCTCCTTGGGAGTCATGTTATCCAGATTCTTGTATTCAATTACATTCATAACTTTTTCCTTTCAATCAAAATGTTTCAACGATTATATTGTGGTTTGTGAATATGCATATGTCGGCTGCGATGGATACGCTTTTCTCTGCTATCTCGGCTGCAGTCAAATCGACCTTGCTGTCGAGGTATGCAAGTGCTGCGGCACGCGCGAAATTCCCGCCGCTTCCTATTGCGAGCACATCGTTCTCGGGCTCTATTACGTCCCCGACTCCGTCAATCATCAGCATCTTCTCGCCGTCTGTTGCAAGTAGCATTGCCTCAAGGTTTCTCAAAGCCTTATCTGTTCTCCAGGACTTGGCCATCTCGACGGATGCTCTTACGAGGTCCCCGTTGTACTCGTTGAGTTTCTTTTCCAATAGCTCGTAGAGCGTGAATGCATCGGCTGTTGCACCGGCAAAACCGATTATTATCTTATTGTTGTAGATACGCCTTACCTTACGTGCATTTCCCTTTAAAATTGCACTCTGGCCCTCAGTCACCTGACCGTCCCCGGCAATTGCGACAACACCGTCTTTCTTAACAGCTACTATTGTTGTTCCTCTCAGTTCCATCTTTAATTCCTTTAGCATGTGGATGCGTTTCATTGTACACGTTTCTAAGTTTCGCTTTCGAAACGTGTGTATATATCTGCGTCGTACTTATACTCTCGTGGCCGAGTAGTTCCTGAACCATCCTTATGTCAGCCCCCCTATCCAGATAATGAGTTGCAAAGCTGTGACGTAAGGTATGGGGAGTAAACTCCTTCTGCCACCCGAGGCGCAGTCTATACACATCAAAAATAATATGAGCGGACGAAAAGGGCAACCTAAAACCGCGCTCTCCTATAAATAATGCCTTCTCGTCCCCCTTACCCTTTTCCTCGAGGTACAGAGCTCGCCGCGGTAAATAGGTGGTTTTAAGGTTGTCGACAAGGGCGTGCGATAAAAAAAGAAAACGCTCCTTACTTCCCTTGCCAACTATCTTTATACGCCGCTCCCCCCATTCTATATCATCCACATCTATTGATAGCGCTTCGCTTATTCTCGCACCTGTCGAGTAGAGAAAGAGAAAGAGTGTGTGGTCCCTCTCGTCAAGAAAGCTCTCCCGGGGAAGAGATAAAAGCTCCTTCACTTCTTCCTCTGTCAGAACGGAAGGAAGTGAGACCTCAGTGCGCCTTAAGGATATTCCCTCGAACGGATTCGATAGAACAACAGAACTCCTGAGGAGGTACTCGAAGAATGTACGGCAAGATGTAAGGTGACGAAGTATACTCTTTTCGCTGTAACTTTTCTTGATTTCCCTCACATATTCTCTCGCGTCCTCTGTTGTGAAGGATACAAAATCAACACTCCTTGAAGACGCAAATTTCTCAAGTGAGTCGAGATCCTCTCTATATGCAACAATTGTATTCTCACTCAAAGCCCTTATTAAAGAAGAGTAATTTAAAAACTGTTCTATGTATTCTCTGTTGTCCATTCTTTATAGCCTTAGTATATCAAAAGAGGTGCCGTCTATTCCATATTTACCGCCCTCCTTGGGATAAAGAATGACACCCGGGAGGGAGAGAAAGGAAGAAAAGGAATCGACACACGTCGCTCCTTCCTTAACAAGATTCCTCAATACCATGCTCTCGAGTCCGCTCTTGAGTACCGCAATGCTTTTCCCCTCTGATAGTGCATCGTCGACAAAGTGCGGGCATCTACGGCCGGAGTAAGAACACAACAGAATCGCTTTGCTCATACTTGTTGCTGAATAATCCGTTCCAAGAAGTGCCTCGAATGAGAAGAATGAGTCGTCTTCAAGAATACTCAACACACCTCCCCCGCTGAGAACGGGAGGACTTATGAGGGAGTTTGAAATAGTCTCGAGGCCCTTGGGATAAAAGGCATAAATCGAGCCCCTGGGACTGTCGAATGCCGCCTTCTCAACAGCGCGCGAGAGATAGAGCTGGGGCTTATAAATAATGTCGTAGCCACACATCAGTGCTTCGAGAGCACTGATGTAAACGCTCTCAAGTAATTCCTTACCAGCAGTTTTACCATAATAAAAATATACCGTCTTCTCTCCCGGTAAAGAGCCGATATATCTAACGGTCATGCCGCTATATTCAATTATTTCTATTTCTCTTTTTCGTCTCACACTCTATATAACGCATTTACTCATCCTTTTTGTCAAAAATCGAATCAAGTGGTGAAAACTTATCGTAGTTTTCGAGGAGAGTCGAGGTATCGAGCTGGGTGTAAATCTGTGTTGTTTTTATATCTGAGTGGCCGAGCATCTCCTGCACCGAGCGAATATCAGCCCCGTTTTTAAGCATGTGGGAGGCAAAGGAGTGTCTGAGAGTGTGAATTGTTGCATCTAGTCCTAGTGAATCGACTACGCTGTGAAATCTCAAGTGTGCCGCCTGTCGCGTCAGTCTTGTTCCACGCCTATTTAAAAAAAGCGCTTTCTCTTTGATGTTTTTTTTGTTTAAAAGCTGTGGCCTGACAGAGCCCAGGTACTCGTCGAGAGCCGCAATTGCCTCGTCGCCGATAAACACAATCCTCTCCTTATTGCGTTTTCCTATGACTCTTATGGCCTTCTCATCTTTTCTGTACGAGTCGACATTTAGTGAGACAGCTTCGCTTATTCTCATTCCCGATGAATATATGAGCTCGAAAAGCGCCCAGTCGCGGATGCCGAGGTTGTCATCTGTAAAAGACGCCATAATCTCATTTATCTCATCTTCGCTTATCGTCCGGGGTATATGTATTCCCTCTTTGGGTTTCTTCACAAGCTTAGCCGGATTGTTATCCGTTATATGTTCCATCTTGAGAAATCTAAAGAATGTACGGAGAGCGGAGAGCACTTTCGAAATTGTCCTTTCACCCAGCTCCTCATTCTTCTTTCTCTCCTCGATGTATTCTTCGACATCGAAAACGGCACACTCTTCTAGATTTATATTTCTCTTTGAGAGAAAAGAAAGAAATTGAGAGGCCTCTTTAGTGTAGACCTCTCTTGTTTTTTCGCTGAGTCGGAAGGCATAAATTACGGAGTCCGAAAACTCGAGAATCAAATCCTTATCCGTGCTCGTGAGTTTACTCGTCGTCATCATTTCTCATTCTAAGAATCGACGGTGTTGTATAGTCATTGTTCGAGCTGCCGCGAGAAGAAAGCTGATTCTTGAGGTCAGTCCACCTATTTATGTTGATAACTCCAGCTGACTGTGCACTAGAGCTCTCTTTCTTCTCACTCTCTCTCTTTTCGCTTACCGGCTCCTCTTCCTGTTTAATGGGCTTCTGGCCGAAGAGCTCTGATGTATTTGCACCCGTTGAGACGATTCTCTTTTCAAAACCTGTAGCAACGACCGTAACCCTGATTCTTTCACCAAGTGACGGGTTATAGGACTGACCTGCTGTGATAAGAGCCTCCTCATCGACATTCTTTGTGATGAGCTCGACTACATCCTGGTATTCCTGGAGCGTCAGGTTGTCACTTCCCGCAATGTTGACAAGAACTGCCTTTGCGCCCTCTATCGATGCGTTCTCCAAGAGCGGATTGTTGATTGACTGTTTTGCAGCTTCAATCGCCCTGTCGGTTCCTTCTCCGAATCCAAGTCCTATAAGCGCATCACCCTTACCTTTCATGACAGTCTTTACGTCGGCAAAGTCTATGTTGATTTCACCCGGTTCGGTAATGAGGTCGCTTATTCCCTGAACTGCCTGGAGTAGTGCACTGTCAGCAAGTAAGAATGCCTTCTTAATCGGGGTATTCTGCTCGCATACATTCAATAGATGCTGGTTCGGTATGATAATAAGGGTATCGACACTCTTTCTGAGTTTCTCAATTCCCTGCTCGGCCAGCTGAAGCTTCTTCTTACCTTCAAAGCTGAAAGGAGTCGTGACAACGGCAACTGTCAGGGCATTACATCCCTTTGCTATCTCGGCAACAACTGCAGCAGCTCCAGTTCCCGTACCGCCGCCCATTCCCGCGGTGATGAAGACCATATCGGAATTCTCGATTTCCTTCTTGATCTCCTCCTTGCTCTCGAGCGCAGCCTTTTCTCCGATTTCAGGCTGTCCGCCGGCCCCGAGACCTCCGGTAAGTTCCTTACCGATTGCAATTCTTGTCTGTGCGTTGGAGCGCTGAAGGGCCTGCACATCTGTATTGAGGGCGACGAAACTCACCTTCTTCAGGCCGTTTGCAATCATCCTGTTCACGGCATTACCACCACCGCCACCTACCCCGATAACCTTGATAATCGTAGGAGTTGTCTGTTCTCCAGTTGTTGTGTCTTCAATATCAAATAAGTTAAAGCTCATACTTTACCTCAAAATAA
>CAVIUT010000021.1:0-1206 GCA_963646155.1 Eggerthellaceae bacterium
TATTATATTGTCGTTGTAACATGACAGAAGAACGAAAACTTGAGCTTATTGCTAAAATGTATTGGGACTACATTGTCTCTCCCTCAGAGATACTCTGTAAGATTGAGGGAAAGACAGCGTGGATAGACAAGGCTGAACATGACAGGAGCTTTGTCAGGACGTTTGAAACGCTCAAGTGGCAGGAGACTGTTTCCATTTGGTCTATCGAACAATGTAAGAAGTGCTTAAACGATAAAGATATAGAGAAGAATATCAGGAGAGAGCAACGTGCAAGATTTGAGTACCTCAGAGATTTTTTACAAGGAAAACCTGTGTCCCCTCCAGAACAGAATTTTGAATGTTATAAACGAATCATCCCCCTCCTTGTATCTAACAGGTGGTACGGCATTAAGTAGGTTTTATCTCTTTCATCGTTATTCTCATGATTTGGATTTGTTTACAAATGCCGATGAGGATTTTCCTGAAGAAGTTGGAAAAGCTGTTAAGGGGATTCTCTGTATAAGAGGTATTAGGCTGAAGAACAGTTTGGCCGGGGTTGGTGAAGGTTACATCAGACTTGAAGTTGATGACGGCGATGTCTCTCTTACAGTGGACTTTGTTAATGATGTTGCTTTCAGGATTGGTTTCCCTCAGAAAAAAGATAGCATCTTTGTTGATAATCTTGCCAATATTATGACAAACAAGATTTCTGCTCTTATAGGAAGAGATGAGCTTAAGGATGTTGTGGATGTAAGAGAAATATGCAGAAACTACAGGTTTGATTAGGGCAAGGTTCTTGACGCATCCTTGAATAAGGAGGCATCTGTCGACTTTGAATATATTGACTACAAATTGAGTAACCTAGCCCATTTTTTTAGAAAGTCATCCGAATTTCTTGGAATCGATTAACTGGATACGAAAGCCGGACACAAGTCTCTTTATCTCGGATTTGAAGGAAATCAGGGACAATATAGTTGCTTTGACAGAAAATAGGCTTTGTTCTGAGTCAGCTCGCGCTCTTGAGGGACTTTTGTGATTGTGTGGCAGACATTGTCTGCTTCAAGGTGAGAAGATACTCAGAATGATGATGATTTGATTACCTGTACAACAATGATTTGTACACTTCCCGTCGATAATACCAACATGATATGGAGATTTGATATGATTGTATTGGGTATTATCCTGTCGTTGCTTGGTTTGTATTGTTTGATGTTGGCAGCTGCCGGT
>CAVIUT010000021.1:1216-26945 GCA_963646155.1 Eggerthellaceae bacterium
TTGTTTTCGTAATACGATTTGCCTTCATGTGAAAGGGGCGGGAAGTGCCACAAAGTAAGTATAGAGGAAATAAGAATCTCCAGAGTTGTCGACCCTGGAGATTTCTTTGAAGCCGACAATTCGACTGTATCTTCATTTCTATTGTTAAGCCTTTTGTAAGCATTTCATGTTCTTCAGGGTTGAACAAAGCTTAAAAGAGGATATAATTTTACTTGAAAAAAGTTCAGTGAAAAATTTTCAAGTGAGGTGATTTATGTTTATCGGACGCCAGAGGGAGAAGCAGGAATTGTACGATTTCTTCTCTAGTGATAAGAAGAAAGCTGCCATTATGTATGGAAAAAGAAGGGTGGGGAAGACGAGCCTACTTCTTGAAGCAGCAAAAGATTATGACGGCATTGTCATATTCTATGAATGCGGGAAGGTGAGTATGGAGAAGAATATCGAGTCATTCTCGCGCTCTGTTTCATCCGCTCTCGGAATAAGCTTATCCCATGAAAGCTTTGAATCTGTGTTCTCAATATTCAAGCTCATCGACAAGAAGGTTTTGGTGATTATTGACGAATTCCAATATCTGAAGAGAAAGAGTGATGATTATGAGGCCGAATCGTCTTTCAAGAGGATAATCGATACTTTGTCTCCTAATACGAAGATTATTCTCAACGGTTCATCAATAGGGGTAATGAAGGATATCCTGACATACTCAAATCCTCTATACGGGCGTTTTGACACAATAATCAACCTCACAGAATTTGATTATTATGAGTCCTCGCTTTTCTTCCCGTCACTATCAGTTAATGACAAGATAGCGTTCTGGGCTGTCTTCGGAGGTTCCCCGTATGTCCTGTCGCTTCTTGATTATTCAAAGTCGTTGGAGGAAAACATATCGTCGCTCATCCTCAACCGTAACGGCTCTGTACGTACATATATTGAATACATCATCGCATCTGAACTCTCGGGTGTGAATTATCTTGAGGAGATTCTTCTTTCCCTTTCGTCATCAAGACTTAGATATAACGAGATTGAAGACAGAATAGGGATTAGCAGAACAGGCATCCTCTCGAGATATCTGGAGATGCTACTGAATATGGAGCTCATTTCAAGGCGGACTCCGATAAACAGAAAGGATGACAAGAAAAAGAGATTCTATGAGATAAGCGATAATCTTTTGAAGTTCTATTTTTCCTATGTATATTCGATGCGGGGCCTCATAAACACTATCGGCGAGGAAACCTTCTATAGAAACTACATCGAAAAAAGTATCAGCACTTTCATCAGCTATAGGTTTGAGGAAGCTGTCAGAGAATACTTCTCCCGTAAGAGCAGGAAAGGAGGAATCGACCTCGTTGATATAGGAACCTACTGGTACGATGACAAGGTGAAGAAAACAAACGGGGAGTTCGACTGTGTCATAAGAAACAGCCTTAATGAATATTCATGCTATGAAGTTAAATTATATTCTTCCCCGATGACAAGGAAAAATGTTGAAGAGGAAATTGAAAAGATGAAGAAAGTAGAGGGCATAGATATCTCATCATATGGTGTCGTCTCTTCTTCCGGCTTTGACTCGGATAGGATTGAGGGCGTAAATTACATCACGGGAGATGAACTCTTTGAGCCGTAGCTGATGTAGAGCGGAGAGTGCTATAAATGGCAATGAAAAATCTCCAGAGTTATCAGCCCTGGAGATTCCCATGAAGGAGTTTAACTTAGATTACAGTTCCATCAGGAATGATTGCATTCTTGTTGATGACGATGATGCCGTCATGGACTGAATACATCTCCCAGTCGCCGTCGGGTCGCTTGATGTTGTCGATTCCTATACGGCAGTTGGCTCCGATTCTGACGTTCTGGTCGATAATTGCCTTCTTGATGATGGTTGCTCTTCCGATTCCCATGTTCGGGATACCGTTCTTAGCATTCTCGGCCTTTTCCTCTTCTGTCTCATATCTAGAAGCACCCATTGTGTAGACGCCGTCAAGTGAAGCTCCGGCCTCGATGAATGTTCTGACACCGATGATTGAGTTCACGATGTATGCGTTAGTAATAATAGAACCTTCACTTGTGAGTGAGTTGGAGATGTTACAGAAGTTAGCCTTTGTTGCCGGGAGATGGCGGCGGTGTGTATAAATCGGCATCTCTTCATCATAGAAGTTGAATGCGGGCTTATCTGCAGCAAGGTTGAGGTTAGCCTCATAGAATGCCTTGACTGTTCCGATGTCTTCCCAGTAATCATCGAAGAGGTAGGAAGCGACGGGCTTATACTTTATGATATCCGGGATAATTTCCTTACCGAAGTCAGTCTTGTCGTTGTTGAGGGCAGTCTCCATATCTTTAGCGTTGAAGATATAAATACCCATACTTGCGATATACTCGTTCTTCTCTGTTCTCTTCTGTCCGAGCTGATCCTTGAGTGTCTTCTCAGGGATGATGTAATCGGAGATATCTACATCCTTTGCAGGTTTTTCATAGAACTTTGTAATCATACCGTTCTCGTCACAGCCCATGATGCCGAGTCCTGTTGCTTCGCTGCGGCTGATCGGCTTACCTGCGATTGTGAGGGTTGCACCTGTTGCGATATGTCTCTCGAGCATCTTGTTGAAGTCCATTCTATAGAGCTGGTCACCTGAAAGGATTACATAGTAATCTGCATTCTGGTCTCTGAAGTGCTTGAGGTTCTTTCTTACAGCATCGGCTGTTCCCTGGTACCATGACTCTGAAGCATATGTCTGCTCAGCAGCAAGAATTTCAACGAATCCACCTGAGAATGCATCGAAGTTGTAGGTGCTGGAAATATGGTTGTGAAGTGACGCACTGTTGAACTGTGTGAGGACATAAATCTGTCTGATGTCGCTGTTGATACAGTTGGAGATTGGGATATCTACAAGGCGGTACTTACCTGCAAACGGGACTGCGGGTTTTGAACGGTCCATCGTGAGAGGATAAAGTCTTGTTCCTCTTCCTCCACCGAGTATGATTGCGACTACTTTCTTGTTGTTTAATTTCATGGAATTTCTCTCCCTTTTTTATCTATTTTAATCGTTTTCTTTGTTAAATAAAGATAATGTTTTTTCTTCTTACGCTTTCTTTATCAAATCAGAGTAAAGTTTCTCATATTTAAGTGCAGACTGCTCCCAGGAAAAATCTTCACTCATGCCTCTTCTCTGAACCTCTTCTTTCCTCTTCTCGTCGCTGTAGAGCGCTATCGCCTTCTCCACAGATGATACTATCTCATCGGGAGTGAGACAGGAGAAGGCTATGCCGTTACCGTTTTTACATTCAATATCTCTCACGGTGTCCTTAAGTCCTCCAACGCTGTGGACAATGGGAATTGTCCCGTAGCGGAGCGAGTACATCTGGTTGAGGCCGCAGGGCTCATAGACTGACGGCATTAAGAAGAAGTCAGCGCCGGCTTCAAGAGAATGCGACATCTCCTCTGAGAAGATAATCTTGACACTCAGATTGTCGTACCTCGCCATAAGCGAACTCAATACTGAGATATATCTGCTGTCCCCGGTTCCAATAACGGCAACCTGAACATTCTTTTTTAGAATGCGCTCGAGTGCACATTCCCCTCCGTTTAAAAGGAGCTCGTCAAATCCCTTCTGGGACGCAAGACGGCTGATTAGAGCAATAAGAGGTACCGATTCATCTTCCTTGAGGCCGAATTCTTTCTGGATAGCTCTCTTACATTCCTTTTTCCCTTCCATATTGTTGATGGAATAATCTGCCACCAGGAAAGGATCCTTTTTACTGTTCCACTTTTCCGTATCTATGCCGTTGAGTATGCCGACAGTATCGTTTTCTCTTGTCTTCAAAACATCCTCGAGTCCTGCGCCTGAGTGGGAGGAGAGAATCTCCTTCGAGTAGGTTGGTGAAACAGTTGTTATCTTGTCAGAGAGGGCGAGGGCGAGCGCCATCATATTTATGCTGCCGCCTCTGAAAGCCTCCTTCGGTATGACGGATGATGAATATACTGCATCAAAGGGTGAGAAGACTCCCTGGTATTCGAGGTTGTGGATTGTATATACAGTCTTGGCACTTACCTTGAAGAAGGATATGTAGTGGGCTACAAAACCCGTTGTCCAGTCATGAGAATGGACTACATCCACATCAATTCCCTTTGCAAGTATATAGAGTGCCACGGCCTTACTGAAAGCCATGAAACGCGGACAGTTGTCGCTGTAAGGCGTGAATGATGTGTCGCCGTAAATACCTTTGCGGGCGCTGAAGTATGGTATATTGAGGGCTGCATAGACAACGCCGTCCTCATCCTTCTCCAGAACCTCTGCTTTCTCGTTCTTTCCCAGCATTGGAATCTGGAATGAGAGGGCTTTCTTGAAACCTGTTTTATCAATGAAAGAGTAAAGAGGCATGAATACAGTTACACTGTGCCCGAGAGAGTTGAGAGCTTTACTGAGAGCACCCACAACATCTGCCAGTCCCCCCGACTTTGAAAAAGGGACAGTTTCGCTTGTTACCATCAAAATATTCATGAGAATATTATCGACCCTCAATTGTTATGCGGGCAAGTTAAAATTTCACAAAATTGCATTGTGCATATTTGAGGAGATTGAAACGCCGAAGAGAGAAGGGAAGGAATTTATGCCATTTGTGTTCTTGTTGTGGAATATCCGAACTCAATCTTCCTCGTTTCGATGGCAGGTACAATAGGAGGTCTTATGAGGCTGCTGTGTACCTTGCCATCTGGTAATGCCCAATTTATATGCTAGGAGAAATACTTTGCCTCAATAGACTCTAAGTACACACATCAAGAGCGGAGGTGACACAATGGTTGTCGCATACGTATTTCAAAACGAAGAGATTCAGGCCGTAGGAATTCCTCAGGAGATAAGGACTGAAAAGAAGGGCCGATTCATCAATAAAAGTGGAGAAGTCAACACAATCTATCCGAAGGATGACCCGTGGGCTCAGAGAAGGAGCATAGTCGGAACATTTCCTGAAGATTTCATGTCTCATCGCAGCCAGCCAGATTATACAGACGGGAGAGAAGAATTCTGATGTACCTATATCCCTATCTTTCGACCTCGAATTCAAATAAAAGATTCCAAGTAAAGGAATTACCTGGAAAATCTTGGAAAATAGTCTGCGACGTCGGCCCTCAGTGAAGATTCATGAAATATTATAGGTGACCTGCCCTTGCCAAGGGATATAGAACATATTGAAGAACGGGCTTAAACATATTGTCTAAATCTTGCTATCCAAACGGAAGGCGACCAGCTTTGCTCTTGCCGAATCTTGATATAAGAGGAGGTAAGACGCGGGAAACTTTAACAATAATTTCAATTGTTGTAGGAGTTATCGGTCTCGTTGTCGGTGTCGTGCAGATTATTCTGACTCTCATCGAAAGCAACAAGAGCAAAAAAAATCGCCGTTAAGCTAGCAACTACCGGCGATATTATTCAATAATTCTCTGGCAAGAGCAAGCTGACCGCTTTCGGATAGCCTTTCTTTTACCAAGTAAATAATAATCATGCTTCAAAGTTTCCGTCAATCTCCGTTTGTATCCATCTCCGGGACATCTTTAAACTTGAACCCCGTAACACTCATTCTTCGAGGCTCTGGATGTACTCGTCGGCACTGTGGCTGGCCTTTGCTCCGTCGGATGCTGCTGTTACAACCTGTCGGAATGTCGTTGTTGTAACATCGCCTGCGGCAAAGATGCCGGTAACTGAAGTGCGCTGTGCCCCGTCTGTCTTTATAAAACCGTTCTCCATCTCCAGAAGGGGTGCGAGAAAGCTAGAGGCAGGGGAGAGTCCGATGAAAACAAAAACACCGTCACAATCAATTCTTCCGCCGTTCGAAAGAAGAACATCTGTCACTTCCTTTCCGTCTCCTTCTATCTCGCTGACGGAGGCATTAAGAACAAGAGAAATATTCTCCTTCTTCTCAACTCTGTCCTGAAGAACCTTCACTGCTCTGAGAGTGCTTCGTCGGTGTACTATAACAACTTCCTTGCATAGTGTCGATAGATAAAGCGCATCAGAGAGGGCTGTATCACCACCACCGACAACGACAACCTTCTTTTCTTTGAAGAACGGACCGTCACAGGTTGCACAGTAGCTGACACCTTTTCCTCTGTATTCTTCTTCGCCTTTCACTCCGAGCCTCTTGTGCTCCGAGCCCGTTGCGACAATTACTGCTTTCGATACTATCTCGCCCTCATCAGTCTGTGTGTAGAAGCGATTGTTTTCTTTTCTTATGGAGAGTGCTCTCATGTATTCAATCTTTGCGCCGAATTCCTCAGCCTGCTTCTCCATCTCCTCCGAGAGTGCATAACCGCTGACTTTTCCCCGTCCAGGATAGTTTTCTATCTCGTTGATGAATAATAGCTCTCCCCCCGGCCCCATCGGGTCGATGATGAGTGTTGAGTAACCGCTACGAGCTGAGTATTCTCCGCTCGAGAGTCCTGCGGGTCCCGCCCCTATGATTAGAACATCACTTTCCACAGTTCTCCTCCTCAGTCTTTTTCAACAGCATCTCCTCGGCGTCGCTTCGTCTTATGTAGACAGGCCCTTCTCCGATGTCGTCTCCACCCTTTTCAGCGTATATTTTACATCCGAGTTCTACGAGGGCCTTCGAGAGGTTTCTCGGGGAGTCGGTATCAAGAATGAATAGGGGGGATGGGGAATACTCCCGGGCTTTATTATAGAAGGAGAGTGCATCAGGACCTGTAAAGAGTACGTTTTCTCCCAGTTCCTTTGCTTTCTCGATAATCTCTTCCGTCTTCTCGTCCCTGTCGGAGATGATGACTTCTCCGTTTTTTGTAAGGCGGTAGTAATATCTCATCTTCTTCGCGTCGATAAGAGATAAGACATATCCCGGATACAGCTTCTCGACTGTCCTCTCGATTGCCTCGAGGGTCGGAACACTTACGAGCGGTATATCCAGTGCCGTCGCTATACCCTTGAAGAGGGAGAGGGTAATCCTTAGACCCGTAAATGACCCGGGGCCTTTAGTGCATATGAGCAAATCAAGGTCCTTGAGTTCAAGCTCTGCTCTTTTCAGCATTGTCTTTATTTCACCCATCAGATTTTCACTTGGAGAGAAGCCTCCCGAGACCTGTCTCTCCTCGTAGCTTTTATCTGTTTTGAATGCAAGGGAAAGTATACTTGTTGATGTATCTGCAGAAAGAATGTTCATACTTCAAGTCCTTTGATTGTAATTTTACGCGTCAAATCGTCGTTGATTGTTATGTCAATATAAATCGTGGAAGGGGGAAGCATTGAGTCTATCTTCTCCGACCACTCTATCAGGCTTATGCCGTCGGGGTATAAGAACTCTTCTCCTCCCATTGACTCAAACTCGTCCTCACCGCTGAGGCGGTAGATATCTAAATGGTAGAGTTTCTCCCTTCCGTCATACTCCTGCACAAGTGTGAATGTCGGGCTTACGATGGCCTCTGTTATGCCGAGCGCCCTGGCAATTCCCTTTGCAAGCACTGTCTTTCCGGCCCCGAGGGAGCCGCGTAAAGATACAACATCACCTTTTTTTAGTTTTCCGCCGATTTTTCTCCCGAGAGCTTCAGTCTCGGAGACATCTTTTGTCTCAATTATCATTTCCGTCCTTCCCGCAGTTGCACACTACTTCATCATCAGCTTTTTCGAAGCTCTTGAAGAGATTGTCCTTGATACTTCCGCCGTTCTTCTCTTCGTCGCCCTTGACTATCTCTTCGTGTATGACTTCTCCGATTTTGTCGCCTGTCTCTTTTTCGTACTTTTTTATCAGTGCATCAAGGATGGCATCATTACCTGAAGTAAAACGTGCTTTCTCGAGATATTTACGTGCCTTGTCCCAATCCTTTCTTTCGAGCTCCAGGTAGGAGAGGTTTGTCAATACTGTCAGATTTTCTTCGTCACTGTCGAGTGCTGTCTCGAAGTATATTTCCGAGAGGTCACTATTTCCTTCCTTCAGCGCACAGAGCCCGAGCTCGTTATATATCTCGCTGTTGCTCTCGCCTAGTTCTATGCACTTCAAGAAGCATTCTGTTGCCTCTTTATACTCTTCCTTTATCCTCAGCGCCCAGCCGCGGAGAAAATAGCCGTTCCAGATTTTAGGATTTTTCTTTATGAAGAGTTCGATAATCGGGAGAGCCCTGTCGCTTTCGCCGAGTGATAGGAAGTCATATGCTTCTTCTATCTTCTCCTGGTTCTCAAGTTTGAAGGATGTTTCTTCGAGAAGCTTCTTCATCTCTTCTTTTCTCTCGCCTTCTCCGGCAACCGATAGGTAGCGCTTTATATAGTCCACTGCATCCTCGAGCTCTGCCATATATGCAAGGAAAGATGCTGTTTCATATAAGAGCTCTTCGTTCTCCCCGAACTTCTCGAGGCCGTCGAGGAGTGTTTCCTTAGCCTTCTTTATATATTCTCTGTTGTCCTCGCCTTTCTTTGCTGCATCTGCCGCCATATATGAGTAGAGGGTTGCGAGGTTGATGCATGACGCACTCTGTGGGAGTAGATGATAAACAGCTTTGAAGAGCAGGGAGGCAAAGTCGTACTCACCTTTCTGCTCCTTAGCTATAGCTGCCTGATTGAGTTTTACGGGGATATCTGGATCGAGGGCTTTGATAAATTTTTTATAAT
Source organism: Eggerthellaceae bacterium (assembly GCA_963646155.1). Classification (GTDB taxonomy): domain Bacteria; phylum Spirochaetota; class Spirochaetia; order Sphaerochaetales; family Sphaerochaetaceae; genus Ornithospirochaeta. The sequence continues at coordinate 9,817 of CAVIUT010000021.1, forward strand.
AGGCTGTATTTATGTTCTTCTCATCCTCAGCAACGACTGTGATGAGGCCGCTCATGAGATTCTCGACTGTGTAGTCTTCTTTCCCGAGTTTTTCTTTATCATCGGGAATGGAGAATGGGACTTTGATAGATGTGTCTATCTTCATTGTTCCGAGGTCGAGTGCAAGGGTGGAGGGTAGTGTAATGTATGTAATCTTATCTAAACTGTTCATACATTGGATTATAGATACAAAACAAAAAAAATCCTATAGAAAACAGGCAATCGTCGACTCTTGAACGATAGTTCAAGGGGGAGTCCTTGTTCGCTTGCGTTCTGTACCCTGTATTACCTGTTACGGCGGGTGCAATGCAGGCAGAAGCTATCCCAGACTCCGAATTTATAGGTTTGAGCCAAGAGGTGCTTGATTGCGTTCCTATAGGTTACACATATTCTACAGGGTTTCTTAATGTTGTGGTAGTTTTTTTCATAAAAAAATGGAGGTGTTAACCTCCATTCTGTACACAGGACTATCAGAAGTCGAAGTCGACATCGTCTGCGTTTCCACGACTGAGCTCTTCTGCCTGAGCAATATCTGCACTCTGCTCTTCATCCTCGATGAAGTCTGTGCTCTCGAGCTCTTTGATGGATGCGCCGACTGAAAGCGATATAGCCTGAGCGCTCTCAGATATCTTGTCGATGAGATCCTGAAGTTCTTCATTGTGGGTCTCGACAAGAAGAAGTCTCTTTTTTAGATCCGTCAATTCTCCTGAGAGAATAGTTAAAGCATCAGATGCTTTTTTCAATCTAAAAGTTACGAGTTCGTTCCTGCTGATACGCTCCATCAGTCGCCTCCTTAAGCGAGAGCCTTCTTTGCTGCGGCAACAAGTGCGCTGAATGCAGCCTTGTCTTCAACAGCCATGTTTGAAAGTGCCTTTCTGTTAAGCTCGATGTTAGCCATCTTCAGACCGTGCATGAACTGTGAGTAGTTAAGACCTTCAGCCTGAACTGCTGCGCTGATTCTGCTGATCCAGAGCTTTCTGAAATCACGCTTCTTCTCTTTTCTGCCACGATATGCATACTGGCCAGCCTTTGCGACTGCGTCCTTGGCAATTCTGTGGTTGGTGCTTCTGCGACCATAGTAGCCTTTAGCCTGGTCGAGAATTTTCTTTCTTCTGTCCTTTCTCTTGGTTCCGTCAACTGCTCTTGGCATATTCTCTCCTCCTTAATTAAGCATAAGGGAGCATTTCTTTTGCTCTCTTTGCTTCAACATCGGCAAGAACTCCCTGATGACGAAGATTCATCTTCCTCTTGGAGCTCTTCTTGGTGAGAATATGGCGAGATCCCTGCTTTTTAATCATGACCTTGCCGCTTCCGGTGACCTTGTAGCGCTTTGCTGCGCTCTTTCTTGTTTTCATCTTAGGCATTTTCGCCCTCCTACAGCACCGCCGGGAACAAGCACCCCGACTGGTAACTTTATTTCCATCCCATACGGGAGAGAATTACTCTGTCTTTGCTTCGTCCGTCTCTTTCTGGGGGCTTAATTTCGCCTTCTGCCTGCTGCTCTTTGACGGGCTCAGCATTATACTCATCATTTTACCTTCCATGAAGGCACTCTTGTCAAGATTGAACGGGCATTCCATCTCGGTAAGTTTAACAAGAATTGTATCAAGTACATCCTTTCCGAGCTCGGGGTGAGTCATCGTACGACCCTTGAAACGAATCGAGACCTTGACTTTATTGCCTTCCGATAAGAATTCCGCAATTGCCTTGCTCTTCGTGTTTATGTCGTTGTCAGCAATCTTCGACTGCATTCTGACTTCCTTGAGCTTGGTTACGACCTGATTCTTCTTTGCCTCTTTCTGCTTCTTTTCCATCTCGTAGCGGTATTTTCCGTAGTCGAGGACCTTACATACCGGAGGATTGGCCATAGGAGAGACTTCAACAAGGTCAAGTCCTGCATCCTCTGCTATTTTCAAAGCTTCGAAAGTGCCCATTACTCCTCTCTGATTACCACTTTCATCAATCAGAAAGACTTCTCTCGCCCTTATCTGGCGATTGATTCTCAAATCCTTTGTAGCCATTAAACTCCTTACGCTTGGCAAAATGCAAATATGATTATCCAGATTAGTGCTTTAAAAACACTTGAAAAAGATTAGCATTAAGAGAAATTACTGTCAAATCCGATAATCAAACTAACGCTTAAATATCTGATAAATTTTAGCTTTTCTTTAATAAAATGCCCCGGTTTTCTCTTCCGGGGCTTTAGACTCAACTCTCAGTCAAGTGCGTGTCCGCTTGAGCCGAGAACTTCGTTGTTCTTATGCATATACATCTTCTTGAGTTCGTCTCTTGCAGGTCCGAGGTACTTTCTCGGGTCGAATTCGGATGGCTTCTCGTCGAAGATTCTTCTGATTGTTGCTGTCATTGCAAGTCTGCCGTCGGAGTCGATGTTAATCTTGCATACGGCACTCTTTGCAGCCTTTCTAAGCTGCTCCTCGGGAATACCAACGCTGTCGCTGAGCTTTCCGCCGTGCTCGTTGATCATCTTCACATATTCCTGCGGGACACTTGATGAGCCGTGGAGAACAATCGGGAAGCCGGGGAGCTTCTTTTCGATTTCCTTGAGGATGTCGAATCTTAACTCCGGCGGGACAAGGATGCCGTCAGCGTTTCTTGTGCACTGCTCGGGTGTGAACTTATATGCGCCGTGTGATGTTCCGACACTGATTGCGAGTGAGTCGACGCCTGTTTTTGAGACAAAGTCTTCAACTTCCTCGGGTCTTGTGTAGTGGGAAGTAGCAGCACTTACTTCATCTTCGATTCCAGCGAGTACTCCGAGTTCACCTTCAACTGTTACATCAAACTGGTGTGCATAGTCGACGACCATCTTTGTAACCTTGACGTTTTCCTCATATGGAAGAGAAGAGCCGTCAATCATGACAGATGAGAATCCGTTGTCGATACATTCCTTACATGTCTTGAATGAATCACCATGGTCGAGATGGAGAACGATTGGGATATCACAACCGAGTTCATGTGCATATTCAACGACGCCGCGTGCCATATTTCTCAATATGTTGATGTTGGCATAGTCTCTTGCGCCCCTCGATACCTGCAGGATAACTGGGCTCTTTGTCTCTACGCATGCCTGGATGATGGCCTGCATCTGTTCCATGTTGTTGAAATTGTATGCCGGGATGGCATAACCACCCTTAACGGCCTTTGCGAACATATCTCTTGTGTTAACAAGACCTAAATCTTTGTAGCTTGTCATAATAAGCCTCCTTGTCCGAAAACCGTTATTAATTTACCGATTATTGGCATTCTCGTCAACTTTTCACGACTTTTATAGGCTATTTTGTTGAGAGAGTTTTTCAAATATTCTAATATCTACACTATGTCCGGAAAGAAGAAATTATCTCTAGTAGTATCATCACTCTTAATTGTGCTTCTTTTATTCCTCTTTCTTTCCTTTAAATTGGTTGTCTATGTTTATCCGGAAGGGATGGGTAATTACTCCTCCCGCTACCCGCGCCCGTTGTTTCTCAACCCCGGCTATATTCTCATCTCCCGCAGCGACGAAAAGCTCTCCATTCTCGAAAGAATCAAGAAGCCGGCAATATATATTTATACGCCCTTTGCTCAACTTGATGACGGCGGGAGGTCGTCGAAGTATGTAGTCATCCATGACGAGGAGAAAAAGACGCTGGAAATCGACTACAAAGAGCTGTATTCATCATTTCTTAATCAATATCCGGAGAAGAGAATCGCCTTATGCATTGAAAGCTCGGAGGACTCTTCTCTCTATGATGAGCTCTCTTCTTTATATCCGAATCTGGAGAAAATCGAATATGACGGGAGGGTGTCGGTTGTCAACAGCGATAGCCTTATTGCTCAGGCAGACGAAATGTGGGCCGTAATCATCACCGACGCCTCTACCCAATCGTCTCTCTACAGAAATACGAAAGCGCGAATTGTCATGGTGGAGAGCGATGCCGTCTCCGCGCTCTCTCTCGAGAGTGTCATATCTCTATCATTCGACTGGAAGAGGATTATCAGAGATGTCATGAGCGGTGATGATATCTCTCCTTACTACACTTTTTCTATTATTCATTAATAAAAGGAAGTTCTTGATTGCATGTTCCTTTATATATGAGGCATCCTCATTTCTGAGCGACGCCAGAAAGGATAGTGTGTACTCCGTGTATTCCATCCTGTTGGGTTTTCCCCGCATAGGCACAGGCGTAAGGTAGGGCGAGTCCGTCTCATAGAGGAGTCTGTCTATCGGACATAGCTCTGCACTGTGCTGTATATCCTCGCTGTGTTTATATGTAACATTTCCCGAAAAAGATATGTAAGCGCCCCTGTCAAGCAGGGCATTCATTATGCGCGGGGAGGAGGAGAAGCAGTGCATTATCGTGTGTCCGTCAATTTCCTTAATGTGCCTCAATAGAACTTCGTCAGCGTCCCTCGAGTGTATGATAAGTGGAACCGAGAGGTTTTTTGCAATCGAAGCTTCGGCGAGAAAAAGTTCTTCCATCTCTTTCTCGCTTCCGTACTCCCAATGAAAATCGAAGCCGCATTCCCCGATTGCATCGGCGCCGTACTTATCTATCTCTTTCTCGAGCATTTTTACTGTTTCGGAGACAGAATGGGGGTAGTTTTTCCCCGTACACCATGGGCCTGCTCCCATCGAGAGGTAAATATCTCTGTTTTCTCCGACGAGTCTTATACGTGACGGAGCATCGTCCGGCTCTGTTGCACACTCGAGCCCGATTATGGGTGAGGGAAGGGAGGTATCAAGGCCCTTTTCTTTCATACTCAACAGATGGAAATGAGAATCGAAAATCATATGACCATGATAGAAAAAGAGGCTGTTGTTGTCACCATCATGATGATATAATCTAAGGCCATGAAAAAGGCTCTAGCTCTCTTTATTCTACTTTTGTTTTCTCTTTTTACTGTCCTCAGTAAAGAGTACGTAACAACTACAGAGCATTTTGACTTTATCTGGAGTGACGAGACAAAGGTGTCGGCAGAGGAGGTTATATCTTCAGCCGAAGATTATTACTCTGACCTTGTTTCCTTCTTCGGCGTTGACCCGGGCTTACATATTCCCGTCTATTTCAAGAGTGACACAAAGACCTACAACGCCTATTACACAGCATATGCCGAAAACCATATTGTTCTCTTTGTTACAGCTTTCTCCCCGTCTCTTTTCGCGAATGCCGAAAAACCATTGTCGCTGACATTCTTTCATGAGCTCACACATGCATTCACAGCCTCCATCAAAAGTCCTTTCATCTCTTTTCTTTCATCCGTTTTCGGAGATGCAGTAATTCCGGGTAATCTATACCTTAATAAAGGCTTTGTGGAGGGTATTGCAGTCTATATGGAGAGCACGAAGGGGGAGGGAAGACTAAACGACCCGGCATCACTTTACCTGGTTAATCAAATGGCGGCGGAAGGCCTCAAATTCAAGTATCTCGACATCTCCGGCGCGCGTGATATATCCCCGGGCGGCACGATGAGCTATATCCTCGGAGCTTCTTTTCTCGAGTACCTTTCGTCCTCATACTCCAGCTGCAGGCTCTCCTCCTTTATAGTCGAGTGCTACAGGTTTCCCTTGAGCACTACAGAGCTTATCTTCAAGAAGATTTTCGGCGTCAAATTAAGCGATGCGTGGAATGATTTTCTCTCGTCACGGACAAAAGAAGAAACCCTTTCTTCCCCTGACTACATTACAGGCCCCGGAAGCTGGAGGAACCTCACACTACATAACAACACGCTATACGGCGAAGATCTTTCGTCATCAGGACTATACGAAATAACAGAAAAAGGAGAGAAAAGAGTAAAGTTGACTTCATCCTCTTTTGAGAGTCTGTCCTTCTCATCTTCGTTCTATATTCTCCCTTATGTTACGGAGAAAACACGTTCTGTCGCTGTATATAAAATCAACGGCGGAAAATACCGTGAGTGGGAGAACTACTATACAGGGCTCTTACTTAGTGATGAAAAGGTCCTTCTTGCCACAGAGCACGACGGTGAGAACAGACTTGACCTATATTCAGTCGAGAGCGGGGATCTGCTCTCGTCTTTCCTTCTCGGGCGCGACATATCTCTTTCGAGTCCTGTTGCAGTCAGCGGCGATGAAGCCTTGGTTCTTATCTCCCAGAACGGTAGACGCCGCCTTCTCGATATATCTCTCTCTGACAAGCGCATGACGCTCATTGATTTTGACACTTCAATCGATGTCAATTCCCTCTCCCTCAACTCTGACGGTACTATCGCCTTCTCATATATTGCGGACGATAAGTCCTCATTCATGAAATATGGCGAATTGAAGTATGAAGAGGGAAAGTGGAGTTATATCCTTTCCTCCAATGCATACAGCGGGGGAATGTACTATCCGGTGAAAAAAGGCGGGGAAGTCTATTTTGTCTCCAGGCTTTTCTCGGAAAGCAGGGTAAGCAGTATCTCTTATTCGTCCCTCATCTTTTTAGAAAGGGAGGAATGCACTCTTTCTTCATTTGTTCCCCGAACGGCCGATGAGAGTAAGTTAGAAATTGAAGTGAAGGATTACAATGCGCTTTTCTATATGGATAGAGGCCTCTTACTTCCAATTGGAAGCGCCAGAACAAAGACCGCGGGCGATATCACAGGACTCGGATTATATTACACTACAATCGATCCAACGGAAAAACATTCCCTTTCTTTCTCGCTCGGATTTGATGTTGAAGAGAAAAAGCCCTTTGCCTTTACTTCATATAGTTATAAGGATTACTTCAACTTATCATTCTTGACATTCTACAGAAACGGTAGGACAGGCTTTGAACTGGACACAACGCTCTCTTATAAGAAGACACTCTCTTCAGATGACAGATATATCCTCCTTAGTGATACTCTTGCCTTTTCGTACCTCGATTTGAGAGGACGTATTATAAATTACTTCTCATTCGGCTATCAGGACGCATACAGATTTGGAAAGGGGCGCCATGAAAACCTCGGCTGGGGAGGAAAGATTTCACTCGTCAATACTTCTCCTTCCCTTGATTTAGTTCTGCTCCTTCCGCGCCTGATACCAATCAAGTCGTCATCAGGAGCGGCATTCTCTCTTCCTTTCACACTCACATTCAGTCTTTATGACTTTCTCAGTCCAGTTATTGGGATAAGAGGTGACTTCTACCTCTTTACCTATGAAGTGCAGTCGTCTATAAGGTTTATGAGGCTCTATATCAGGGCCGTCGACGTCGTCTTTACATATAAGGGGATTATTGCGACAGGGGATAAGTTATTCTACAGTGACACATACTCACTTAAAGCAGACTTCTCACTCTCCCCGCTTGTGGGAATGCTATCTACACTTGGCTTCAAACTTTCCCTCGGTGTCACATATGATAGAGAGAAGACGAAGTTCTCGCTTCTTTTCAACATCGGGACGTAACCATGATTCTCTTGATTGTTATTCTCTCCATTCTTTTAATAGTTCTTCTTGCCTCCCTCGTAATCTACTTTCGTGTTTTCTATACACCGGTGAAAGGTCAGAATGACCTTTGTCATATCTATAAAGGCGAGCAGAGCCAGAAGTACGCACCTCTTTCGACCTCCCTTACGCTTTCGCTGGATGAAAAGGAGTGTGAGATGGTTAATATCTATTCTTTCGACGGCCTCAAGCTCGAGGGTAGGTACTATTCCCGGTCTCCCGCTTCTCCTGTCGTAATCTGCGTTCACGGCTACAGAGGAACGGCTCTCAGGGATTTCTGCGGCCGCGTTGAACTCTATCTCTCCCTCGGTCTCAATGTTCTCTTGATTTCACAGCGCGGGTGTATGAAGAGCGGAGGACACACCGTGACATTCGGAGTCAAGGAGAGGAAAGATGTATCAGGATGGATTGAGTGGGTGAGAAATAGAAACGGTGTCGACACAGCCATATACCTTGCCGGCATATCTATGGGAGCCCATACAGTTCTTTCGCTCTCTTCGTCTTTGGGATGGGTGAATATAAGGGGGATAATCGCAGACTGCCCGTATACGTCAGCCCGGGCTATCATGGAAAAAGAGCTGAAAGGGGCGGGGATCCCTCCATTCATGTTGATGTGGCTTGTCTCTTTCATAACACGTTTCTGGGGACATTTCAGCATTAACGTACCCGGGGCTGTGGAAGCAGTTGAGAAAACAACTATTCCCATTCTTCTTCTACATGGAGAGATGGACGCTCTTGTTCCGTACTCGATGAGCCGGGAAATAGAAAAAGCAAACCCGGAAAAAGTAAGACTTATCACATTTGTCGCCGCCGACCATGCCATGAGCTACTTTGTTGACACTCCACTATACGAGACGGAAGTGAAGGCTTTCATAGCGGAGACAAGATGATTTCATCCCCGTCATCGGGGACAAAGATATTCCCCTGAAAGTATTTCTCGGCTTCTTTTATGTAGCGCGCCTTTCTTGTCTCTATGCCGCTTCTGTCTTCGGTGTGGTATAAAATGAGGTTTTCGACTCCGAGCTTATCGGCATTCTCCGCTGCATCCTTGACTGTGCTGTGGCTCTTTTCATATGGGTGGAAGATATCTCTGCCGCTGTAGAGACAGAAGGCCTCGTGGGTGAGGAAGGTAGAGTTCCGGGCTAGTGCAAAGTTCTTTTCGTCCAACGGCTCGTCACCGCAGTCTGTGAATTTCAAATCTCCCTTTTCAAAGACGAAACCGAACTGTTGCATCTTTGTTGAGAGGATATCGAACGGGGTGAGTGTGCCACCCAGGATTGGAAAGGGCTTTCTATCGCATATTGGAACAAAGAGAATTCTTCCGCCGAAGAGAGAACATATCTTCTTTGTGAGAGTACTCCGGGAAAAGGAGACGACCATATCGAGGAGATTACTTTCCCCGTAAACTGTGAAAACGCCGTCATAATTACCTTTATTCATCTCCTCGGCTATGCGCCTTATAATCCAGAAACAACCAAGTAGATGGTCTATGTGTGCGTGTGTGATGAAAAGAGCGCGGATTAAAGATAACGGCTTATTCTTTTCCTCCAGTATGGAGAGAATGGTGTTGCCGCCGCCTGCGTCGACGAGAAGAGCCTCCCCTTCTTCTTCGAGGAGGAGACATGTGTTATAAACCTTTGTTGCCTGTGCGTTGCCGGTTCCGAGTATAGTAACTTTCATATTTTGATTTTCTCTTTTTTAAAGTTTTTGTGGAAGTGAGAGAAAATAGATTTCTCTACCTTCTTTCTTATGGTAGAATGTGTAAAGAATTGATAGGAGGACCATATGGGACTTATCAGAGCATTAACAGGATCGGTTGGCGGCACGATGGCCGACCAGTGGAAAGAATATTTTTACTGCGACTCTCTTGACGGAGATACACTTGCCGTAAGAGGCAAAAAGCGCACCGGAAGCCGCTCTTCAAACACAAAGGGAAGCGACAACATAATATCTAACGGCTCGGGAATCATCGTCAACGAAGGTCAGTGCATGATGATTGTCGATCAGGGCAGGGTTGTTGAACTCTCGGCCGAGAGCGGGGAATTCATATACGATAAATCAAGTGAAAGCAGTATCTTCTACGGCTCGCTCGGAAAGGGCATTCTCGATATGTTCCGCACGATGGGACGTCGTTTTACATACGGCGGCGACGAGGGTAAGGACCAGAGAGTCTACTACTTCAACACCAAGGAGATTGTCGACAACAAGTTCGGCACTGCCAATCCCGTTCCTTTCCGTGTTGTGGACGAAAAACTTAATCTTGACCTCGATGCAGCTGTCAGATGTTCGGGTGTCTATTCATATAAAATCACAAACCCGATGGTCTTCTATACAAGCCTATGCGGCAATATGAGCGAGAGCTATAAGCGCGGGGAAATCGACAGTCAGCTCAAGAGCGAGTTCATATCTGCTCTTCAGCCTTCCTTCGGTGCTCTCAGCGCACTTTCCCTAAGGCCTTATCAGATAGTAAACCATACCAAGGAACTTGAGGATGCACTCAACAGAGAACTCTCCGAGAAGTGGAGTGCACAGAGGGGAATTACGATTACAAGTGTTGCAATAAGCTCTCTCACAGTTCCTGATGATGTAACGAAGATGATACAGGATGCCCAGAAAGCATATATGATGAGTTTCTCCCAGATGGCTGCAGGAACTATGGTTGAAGCAACCGCTTCTGCAATGAAGGGGGCAGCAAATAACCCCAACGGTGCGTTTGCGGGTTTTGTCGGCATGAATGCAGCGTCTAATGTGGGGGGAATCGACGTCAATTCCCTCTTGAAAAAGAACGGGAATAAGGAGAATAAGACAACATGGACATGCTCGTGTGGTCAGAAAAACGAAGGTCTCTTCTGCTCGGCATGCGGTAAAAAGAGGGAGACGGAGACAAAGGAGGGCTGGATCTGCTCCTGCGGGACAAAGAACTACGGTAAGTTTTGCACTGAATGCGGGGCGAAAAAGCCTGAAAAAGAGATAAAGCGCTGCCAAAAGTGCGGCTATGTTCCGCCTGAAGGTGCACCTTCCCCGAAGTTCTGTCCTATGTGCGGCAGTAAGTTCTCTTCCGGGGATAAAGAATGACCGAGGAGTACAAATGCCCCTCGTGTGGAGGGACAATTGCCTTCGACACTAAATCTCAGGAGATGAAGTGTCCATACTGCGACTCCACATTTTCTGTCGAGAGCCTCAAGGAATATGAGTCTGTTTTAAAAGAGGAAAGCGCAAAGACTGACAGCGGGGACTATAAATCGTCGTCTGAAGAATGGAATGACGAAGGTTTGATGCACTACGTCTGTCCCTCCTGCGGCGGTGAGATAATCACAAACGAAACTCTGGCCTCCACGGTCTGTCCCTATTGCTCGAACAATGTCATTCTGACAGATAAGCTCAGCGGAATTCTCAAGCCCGACCTCGTAATACCTTTCAAGAAGGATAAGAAGGAAGCAGAGGCTCTTTTCAGGGATGCACTCAAGGGTAAAAGATACCTCAACAGAGCATTCCGTGACGAGGGACACATTGAAGAGATAAAGGGTGTATATGTTCCCGTATGGCTCTTCTCCTCGAAGGCCGATTCTTCCATAACATACCGTGCTGTAACCACCACAACCTGGATGGACAGGAACTTCATGTACACCAAAACAAGTCACTATCTGTTAGAGAGGGCCGGGACTATCGAGTTTGATAAAATCCCCGTCGACGGCAGTAAGAGCCTCAACGATGACCTCTTTGAGTCGCTCTCCCCCTATGATTTCTCCGAGGCTGTTGATTTCAAGACAGCATACCTCTCGGGTTTTCTTGCCGACAGATACGATGTGACGAGCGATGAGTCCAAGCCCCGTGCCACAGAGAGGGCGAAAGCCTCTCTCGAGCGGTGTATAAGAAGTACCGTTACAGGATACACAGGACTCGAAAAGAAAACAGATAACATATCACTCAAAGACGGTGAGTGCAGATACGCACTTCTTCCCGTGTGGCTCCTCAATACGAAGTGGAATGGAAAGGACTATCTCTTCGGTGTCAACGGACAGACGGGTAAGTTCGTCGGGGACCTTCCTTTCGATAAGAAAAAGGGCGTGAGAAACTTCCTGCTCTCAACTCTGGGGTTCGGTGCAGTCTTTATGGCGCTCTTTTATCTGGTATGGGCAATGTAGGAGCGGATATGAAAAGAATACTTGTTATTTTACTTCTCCTCATTTCTCTTCTTCCTCTCTTTTCAAAAGAGTACCTTTACGATAATGCAGACCTCCTCAGTCAAAGCGAGAAAGAGGTGCTTTCTTCCATCCTTGAAAGCGTCAGTGAGAATACGGGGTTGAATACAGTAATCGTCACTTATTCTTCCCCCACCTATTCATCAATGGATGTAGCTGATGCCATAATTGAAAAAGCGGAATACGAATCAAACGGCGTATGCTTTGCCATAAACATGGCAGAGCGGGATTATTATATATCGACAATGGGCGACGCTGTGTATTACCTTGACGACAATGCCTTGAGCGACAGGAACCTCTCGAGCGTACTTTTTCCCTACCTTTCGGACGGCGCCTACTACACGGCTTTCTCCAGATGGGCGGAATACGTTGAATACTCATGTGACTATGAAGACAACGCCTCCGATACAGAGGACGGGGGATTCGAGTGGGGAATATCGCTCTTCTTCTCTCTTTCTCTCGGGGCTTTCATATCGCTGATGATTGTTATGAGAGGAAAGAAGAAATTGAAGAACATAGCCCCTCAGAACAGTGCCGACGACTACATAGTTCCTGACTCATTTGTCCTAACGCGCAACAAGGACATATATCTTTACTCGAATGTAGTGAGAGTTAGAAGGCCGAATAACGATGGACCGAGACCGGGAGGACCGCACCACAGCACAATGCACACATCCTCATCCGGTATGTCTCACGGAGGGCGCGGGGGTCGGTTCTAGAAGAAAGATGATAGCAAAACTGTGATTAAGGTATATTTCAGCGCGGGGTGCATTTGTCTTAATCCGGCTGAAGGAAAGAGATCTGCATTTCCGACTATTGGAGTATATTTCAACAAGCCATACATGAACAAAAAGAGGCTGTGCTGTAGAAAATTATCAAGTTTCATATTTTGTCGGCTGTATTTTATGTAAAGTATTTATTTACATAGATAAAATTTAAAAAAATAATTTGCATTCGGCATGAATCCGGTACAGAATTATAGATAACCGAATATCTTATGATGAATAGTAATGGAGGTAAATGTGAAATTACAGGAAAGTGCCAGAGCTGAAATCGACGCTGTATGCCAGCGTTACAAAGACGAGAAGACGCCGCTGATGATGATTTTGAGTGATATCCAGAAAGAGTTTGGATATATACCGCTCGAAGTACAGGAAAGAGTCAGCGAGAACACGGGAATAAGTGTTGCTGAAATATACGGAGTAGTCTCATTCTATTCATTCTTCTCCCTTAAACCCAAAGGAAAGTACATCATCGGATGCTGTCTCGGGACGGCATGCTATGTAAAGGGTGCACAGCTTGTGCTTGAGAAGTTCTCCGAGGAGCTTGGAATAAAGGCAGGGGAGACGACACCCGACTGCCTATTCACAATTGATGCACTCAGATGCCTTGGCGCCTGTGGAATTGCACCTGCAGTATCAATCAACGGTAAGGTCTATCCGAAGGTTGATGTTAATCAGGTGAGTAAGATTATCGAGGACTTGATGCAGTTGGAGGCAGAGACAGGCTATGAAAAGAATTGAAAACTTTGAAGAACTCGAGAAAATCCAGAAGAAAAATAAAGATAAATTTTATTCGAAAATCAATGGTGCTGACTCGACGCGCTCCGTTGTAATCTGTGGAGGTACGGGTTGTATATCATCAAACTCACACCAGATTCTCAACAGATTTGAAGAGCTTATAAAAGAGAAAGGACTGTCAGATAAGATAAGCGTCAATCAGGTGGGGTGTTTCGGCTTCTGCTCGCAGGGACCGTTTGTCAAAATATATCCCGAAGATACGCTCTATCATGCGGTTAAAGTTGAGGATGTTGAAATAATTGTCGAGAAGGACCTTATCAAGGGCGAGATAGTCGAGCGCCTGTTGTATGTCGATCCCGTTACGAAGGAGAGGGTGAAGAAGCAGGATGACATCACGTTCTACAAAAAGCAGCATCGTATAGCACTTGAGGAGTGCGGCGTAATAAACCCGGAGGATATAAATGAAGCTCTGGGGGCCGGAGCTTTCATGGGGTTGAGAAATGCTCTTTCAATGGAGAGAGGGGATGTTATCAACACAGTACTTTCATCGGGGCTCAGGGGACGTGGTGGCGCCGGATTCCCTACAGGGAAAAAGTGGAAGTTTGCCTTCGACCAGCCGGAGGGGCAGAAGTACGTAATATGTAACGGTGACGAGGGAGACCCCGGTGCATTCATGGATAGGTCTATTCTGGAGGGTAATCCACTAGCAGTAATAGAGGGTATGATGATTGCCGGTTACGCTATCGGTGCTACGGAAGGCTATTTCTATGTAAGAGCGGAGTACCCGATTGCGGTGCACCGTCTCAAGGTTGGGATTAAACAGGCTGAGGAGCTGGGACTCCTTGGTGACAACATCATGGGAACGGGATTCTCGTTCAGAGCACATATCAGGCTCGGCGCGGGAGCATTCGTATGCGGTGAGGAGACTGCCTTAATCAACTCCATCGAAGGTAAGCGCGGTAACCCCCGCCCGAGGCCGCCATATCCGGCGGTAAAGGGGCTCTGGGGATGTCCGACGATTGTCAACAACGTCGAGACACTTTCCGTCGTTCCATATATTCTTCGTAACGGTGCTGAGGCATTCTCGTCCCTCGGAACAGAGACAAGTAAGGGCACGAAGGTCTTTGCACTAGGAGGAAAGATAAACAATGTGGGACTCGTGGAAGTTCCGATGGGAACAACACTGAGGGAACTCATTTATGATATCGGGGGAGGAATTCCGAACGGGAAGAAGTTCAAGGCAATCCAGACTGGAGGACCATCGGGAGGATGCTTAACAGAAAAGGACCTCGACACCGAAATTGACTTCGAGACACTCAAGAGCAGAGGTTCGATGATGGGCTCGGGCGGTGCGATAGTCATGGACGAGGACAATTGTATGGTCGACGTTGCAAAGTTCTATATGGAGTTCATATGCGACGAATCGTGCGGTAAGTGCTCTCATTGCAGAATAGGAACAAAGAGGATGCTCGAGTACCTTGAACGCATAACATCAGGTAAGGGTACACTCAATGACCTCAAGGAACTCGAGGAGCTTGCATCGACTATCCAGATCGGGTCGTTATGTGCACTCGGACAGACTGCTGCTAACCCTGTACTTTCAACCCTCCGCTCATTCAGGGATGAGTATATCGAACACGTTGTGGACAGGAAGTGCCGTGCAGGAGTATGTAAGGACCTTTTGATGTATGTAATCGACAAGGACAAGTGCCGCGGATGTTCCTCATGCGCTCGTCACTGTCCGGCAGAAGCCATAAAGGGTGTTATAAAGACGCCTTATGAAATCAATCAGGATAAGTGTCTCAAGTGCGGTATCTGTATGGCGACATGTCGTTTCGGAGCTATTGAGAAGAGATGAGGTGAAGTATGGGTTTAGTAAATATTAAAATAGAAGGCCAGAACTATCAGGTTGAAGAAGGTTTGACTGTTCATGATGCTGCGCGTCGCTGTGGTTTTGAAATTCCGACACTATGTACATATAACCACGGCGAATGCAACCGCGGTTCGTGCAGAGTGTGCCTTGTCGAAGTTGTCGGGCAGAGAGGGCTTGTTGCTTCCTGTGTATTTCCCGTAAGCGAGGGTATGGAGATTCTCATCTCCTCCCCGCGTGCAACAATTGCACGACGTGCATCTGTCGAACTTTTGCTCTCCAACCATTCACTCAACTGTCAGCAATGCGACAAGAACGGTCACTGCGAGCTCTTGTACTGCGCACAGATTACAGGCGCGAGAGAAGGAATGTATCAGGGGGAGAAGACCGAGACAACACTGGATAGACTCAACCCTGCAATTGTAAGGGATACATCAAAGTGTATTCTATGCGGCAGGTGTATCGAGAGATGTCGTAACAGCCACGGCAACGGAATACTGGGATTTGAGAACAGAGGTTTCAAGACGATAGTGGGACCTGCGGAGAACAGAAGTTTTGACTCTTCACCTTGTATCATGTGCGGACAGTGCATCTCTGTCTGTCCCACCGGTGCTCTCATGGAGAAGAGCGAGATAGAGAAGGTTGATGAAGCAATGAGGGCGGGAAAATACGTTGTCGTTCAGACGGCACCGGCAGTGCGTGTTGCTCTCGGCGAAGAGTTCGGCCTCCCGATTGGAACGAATGTTACGGGAAAAATGGTTGCGTCTCTCAGAAGACTCGGCTTCAAAAAGGTTTTCGATACAGATTACGCAGCAGACCTGACAATAATGGAGGAGGCAGCAGAGCTCCTCGATAGAATAAAGAACAAGGGTAAACTTCCTCTCATTACATCGTGTTCGCCGGGTTGGATAAACTATGCCGAGTACTACTATCCAGACCTCTTGGAAAATGTATCGAGCTGCAAGTCCCCGCATGAGATGTTCGGAGCCATACTCAAGCATTACTATGCCCCGAAAATCGGAGTCAAGAAGGAAGATATGTTTGTCGTATCCGTAATGCCATGTACTGCAAAGAAAGCAGAGAAGGAGAGGCCGCAGCTTGTCACGGAAGGTCTTAAGGACGTTGATGCAGTTTTGACAACAAGGGAGTTGGGAAAGCTTATAAGGCGAAGCGGTATTCTCTTCAACCGTCTTCCTGATGAACCGTTCGATAGCGATATCGTAAGCGTATCTACAGGCGCGGGTGTTATCTTCGGTGTTACAGGTGGTGTTATGGAGGCTGCCCTCCGTACTGCTTATCATGCTCTCACCGGTAAGGAATATGAGAAGATTGCATTCGGTACCGTCAGAGGATTCGACGGCATAAAAGAAGCAAAGATAGATATCAACGGAGAAGATATCTATGTTGCAGTTGCAAGCGGTATGAAGAGTGCGAGGGTCCTTCTTGATGAAATCAGGAGAGGGGAGAGTAAATACACCTTTATCGAAATCATGGGATGCCCGGGCGGGTGTGTTGCCGGCGGTGGACAGCCTTATGTGAGGGAGTGCTTCCTTCCTAACGAGGATCACGATATCGTGGACACATACAAGGAAAAGAGGGCTATGGCGCTCTATTCTGACGACAGGGGACAGAAGATCAGACAGTCGCATAACAATCCTCAGATACAGCAGCTCTATAAAGAGTTTCTTGAAAAGCCCAACTCACACATTGCTCACGAACTCTTACACACAACGTATTCACCGCGTGTTCCGTTCGGCGAAAAAGAGTAGGTTTTCCCTCCTTCTTTCGTTCACCTCTGTCTTCCGGCAGGGGTGTTTTTATAGCTTTCCGTGAAGGTTAAAAACTGTACTTGAAAATAGTCATGCAGGGCGACATACAAATGCTATACTAACGACAGAAAGGCGGTGTCAGCGGTGACGAATGATGAATTTAATGCACGTATGGCTATTGGTTACGCTCAGGCAAAGGCAGATCTGTCTGCACCAGCTGATGAAGTATTTCAAAGACTGATTGAGGAAATTGTGCGAATTCCGGCTTATGGGAACGGGTTTTCCGCTTCAAGGGGAATCAGCCTT
>CAVIUT010000022.1:0-24843 GCA_963646155.1 Eggerthellaceae bacterium
TAATTATACCTCAAAGCATAGCAGAAATACAGGAGGACTGCAAGCAATCCTCCTGAGAATTTCCAATTATTTTCAGTTATTGTAGTATTTTAGGCAGATTTTATTATTTTCTCCGGGCTATTGAGGTATAAATCATAGGAAGTTGACAGTCGATTATCTCAAAGACAGGTTGAAGGGTTTTAGATTGTCAGGAGTTATACAGCAGGATTACTGTGCTGTGGTTGGTTGAAAAACCAGGGACGTACGGAATCGAACCGTAATATGGAGAATCAAAATCTCCTGCCTTAACCTTTGGGCTACGTCCCTAAGCGGGTTTAGAGTAGCAAAAAAAGAGTTTTCGGTCTACTTGATTTTCCCTTTGTATATTAAATCCTCGCTTTTTCCCTTCCATTCATTTCTCGAGAGCAGGAACCATACGCTGCCAGATCCTGAAAGAGAGAGGTAGTCGTCGTCCGCGATAGTGTCTTTCATCATCCTGTAGACTTCGTCACCTTCTATCCTCTCGAAGTCGTTGGGGTACTTATCTCTTGTGAGGGGGTACTCGAGATGGGGAAGAGAAACGTGAGGAAGGGAAAGCTTATCGAGTGAGGAGTATGCCTCCTTAGTGCTGACACCACTTCCATTTGCTCTGAAAAGTGCTATGTATTTGTACTCCTCGGGAAGTTTTCTCTCTTCCACCTTCTCCCCTATTCCTGAAATGTACGCCACATTTCTGAGTGAGACAAAGAAAGGTACATCGGCCCCGATTTTCTCCGAGAGAATTAGTAATTCTTCGTCGCTGAGAAGTTTGAAGTGACTATTGATTACTCTCAAAACAGAGGCAGCATCACTGCTTCCGCCCCCCAGTCCTGCTTTTGTCGGGATGTTCTTTTTTATCTTTATTGACACGGAAAAATCGAGATTAGTTTTTTCCTTATAAATCCTCACGGCCTTCTCCATGAGATCCTCGCCTTTATCGAGATATGATTCATTTCCGCTTATTATCACACCCGAGCCGTTATTTATATCTGTTTCTATCTCGTCATATAGTGGAATAAGCAAGAAATAAGAGGAGATAAGATGGTAGCCGTCGTCTCTCCTGCCGACTATTCTAAGTCCTATATTCACTTTGGCATATGCTTTCGTTTTATATATCATAACTGTAAGTGTAGTCAAAAGAGTGTGTTGTGAATATCCTTACACTTATGAAAGCTCTCATACTCGATAAGGACGGAACCATCTTTCCCTACTCTCTCTGGATTAACCCTATTAAGAAGTGCTTACTCGAAAACCTTCCTTTAAAGAGATTCGATAACGCCAGAAAAGACGAGATAGTCTCATCCTTTTTGAAGGTATTAGCTGTTGGTGACGGAAGAATTAAAAGTAACAGCCCGCTTTTTGACAGGAAAAGGAGAATTAGTGCTGCAATCAGGCTTTTTTTCATCACACTCCGCTACCGTCTCAATCCATTCAAGGCCATGAAAGGGTTTCTGAAGATTAAAGGGAGGAGCAGCTACGGTTTTGAGGAGGAAATCGAAAACTACAATCTCGAAGAGGTTAAATCGACACTCGAGAAATTGCGGGAGGAGAATATCATCATCGCGCTCTTTTCAAATGACTCCCCGTCATCGGTTAAAGCACTTGAAAGAACTCTCGATTTCACTTTCGACTACAGTGTCGACTCATCATCGCGTATCAAAAAGCCCAATAAGCTCACTGTCCTGTTATTTGCAACATTCTTCAACCTAAAGACGGAGGATATCATCTTCGTTTCAGATACCCCCGAAGACCTTAAAATGGCAAAGAAGGCAAAGTGCGGGAAAGTTGTTGCAATAGAAGGAACACTCGAGAGGGGGGAACTTGAAAATTACTCAGACTTAGTTATCTCCTCGTTTGGAGAAATCGAGCCTCTCTTTTAAAGAGCCTCGAGAGAGATTCCCCTGATGTGACATGGAGATATCATCTACATTCAGTCCAGGATTTTTTCCTTCCACTCTGTAATATTTCTCTCTTCACTGCTGAAGTTCATTCCGAATAGGCTTATCTGATTCTAGGGACTGTCCATGCGCCATGCAGGATACTATACTAAAACAACAGGTTATGATACATGAAAATAATAGTCATTCCGGGATATTTGAGAACAATGGTACAACTCAAACATACTTCTTCTTTTCTGATGTCAAAAATCCACCGTATATTTCAACGGTGGACTGTCAAACAAGATCATTTTGCTTCATTTCTCGAGCGATTTCGCTTCGATTAAAAAGAGCATCGCCATCGCCTGACCGTATGGCATTGGGTAGATTGGAATGTTACGGTAGAAGTCCTGACTCTCTCTCCCCATCGGAGTTCCTCCCGAGCAGCGTTCCAAAAAGCCCTTGTCGTTTATATTCTCATAAATCGCAGGAAGTGCCTTTTTAGCTGTATCGAGATACTTCTTATCTACAAGACCCATCGATATTCCCTTGAGAATGCCGTAGCCGAAGCCTGCAGTGCAGCTCGACTCGAGGTATGAATCGTCGTGGTCGAGGAGCGTGTGCCATAAGCCCGACTCATCCTGAAGCTTCGCGACCGCTTCGACCTGACGGTTGAGTACTGTCGAAATGTACCTCTCTACTGCCCCGCTGAGAGCGAGAGTTTCAACCATCAAAGGAAGAGCAATCGTTGCCCAGCTGTTCCCGCGCCCCCAGAATGCTGAGGAGAAATGGTGTCTTCCTTTGAAGGTATAACCATGGTACCAAAGCCCGGAGATTGGGTCTGCAAGGTGCTCTATATGTAATAGCAGCTGGTACTCCGCCTCATCCATATAGTCTCTTCTATTGAGGATTCTTCCCATATTGGCAAGCGGCATTACGCTCATCATGAGTGTGTCGTCCCATAACTCGCCTTCGTTTATGCTGTCGGTTGTGCGGTGCTGATATCCTCCCTCCTCGGTCTTTTCCAGTCCTCCCGAGAAAAGCCACTCAGTCCATTCGTAGGCAAGAGAAAGATAGTCATCACGCTTAAGGTATTCGCCGACATATGAGAGGGCAAGAATCGGGGCCATTGTATTCACGTTCTTCTCGGGGAGACCCTCCTTTATCCTCTCATCGTAGTAAGTGGTGAGTATATCGAGATACTTCTTCTCCCCTGTCTTTTCGAAGAGCTTCCAGATGCCGAAGAGTCCCACTCCCTGTGTCCACTCCCAGTACTTGTATCTCTCCCTGTGCTCGAGGCCAGAGCCGAGCTTACCCTTATCGAAATCGGGGTCAGCGCAGAGCACGGGAAGAAAACCTTCTATGAGTTTATTGAGTTTGAAATCGAGTTCGTCCATCTCTAGCCCTTGACTCCGCCGGCTGATATGCCGCCGATAATATATCTCTGGAGAATCATGAAGATGATTATGACAGGAATCATACTCATGACCGATGCCGAGAGAATACTCGACCAGTCAACACCCATGTGTCCGATGAAGTTCTTTATTGCAATCTGGATTGTAAAGTTTCTCTGATCCGAGAGAACAAGCATCGGCAGGATGTAGTCGTTCCATCTCCACATGAACGAGAAAATCGAGAGTGTGACGAATGACGATGAGCCGAGCGGCATCATGACATAGAGGAAGGTCTTCCATTCCGGACAGCCGTCTATTCTTGCAGCCTCGACAAACGAGAGCGGGACGCTCATGTATGTTTGACGGAACATGAATATACCGGTGGTTGTGGTAACAACGGGTAATATTACACCCCATATGTTGTTATAGAGTCCGAGTTCGCTTATCACAGATACCTGCGGTACGGTGAGAGTCTCACCGGGGATGAGGGTACCCAGAAGGAATATGCCGAAGATGAAGTTTGTATACTTGATTTCATAGCGGTATATAGCCAGTGCATAACCGCACATCGAACTTATGACAAGGGTAATGAGTGTTCCAACAATAGCCAGGAAGAAGCTGTTCTTGACGTAATTGAGGAAGTTCCCGTTGAGTACACTTCTGTAGTGCTCGAGTGTCGGGGAAGCCGAGAAGAGGTGCAGCGGGTACTTGAAGAGCTCGCTTGTCGCCTTGAAAGACGAGGATGTGAGCCAGAATATCGGGAAGACGTAAAGAAGAGCAATGACTACTGTCAATACTGTCAACGGGATGGATATTGCGTGCCTTTTTTTGATCTTTATTGACATCAGTTGTCTCCTCCTTTATTACTGAGTCTGAACTGTATGAATGCAATCAGGGCGAAGATAATCATTACTATAAGTGATATCGCACTTGCGTAGCCGTAGCGCATCTGGTCGAAGCCCTGTCCGAATATGTACTGGATTATGAATGTCGTCGTATTTCCCGGGCCGCCCTGTGTAATACCCTGCACAAGAGCATATTCCTTGAGAAGGTTGACGGTCGCGAGAAGAACTGCAAGGAATGTCGTCGGGGCAAGCATCGGCAGGGTTACCTTGAAGAAGGTTTTACTTGCCGTACAGCCGTCGATTGAAGCAGCCTCATATAAGTCCCTGCTTATGCCCTTGAGACCTCCGATGAAGATTATCATATAGAATCCTGTGGAAGCCCAGTTGGAGGCAAAGCTTATTACGAATGTTGCGCGGTATGGATTGAGCGCCCAGTCAAGAGGCTGGAGTCCCATACATGTAAGAAGGTAGTTTATAAGGCCGTATTCAGTACTGAACATCCAGTTGATTGTTATACCTATTACGAGGGAGGAAAGAAGGACAGGCACATATATGAGGGTACGTGAGAATCCTTTTCCTGCAACCTTGTCCGAGCATACCAGTACTGCAATCAGCAGCGGGATGATTACCTTGAACGGAAGAGAAAAGAGGGTGTAGACGAAGGTGCGTCCCAGGGATGAATAGAAGTTCTTGTCCTGAAAGAGCTCGATGAAGTTATCGAGACCTACAAAGTCCATCGTCTTCCAACCGTTGTAGTTGGTGAATGAATAGGCAACGCTTAAAACAAGCGGAATAAGAAAGAAAATTGTGAAAAGAAGAAGACTGGGAAGGATGAAGAGCCAGAATGACGAAGTATGTTTCATCCCTTTCCTTCTAGTTAGCGCGTGCATCATTTTTCTCCTTTGTTTTTTAAAGACATTCCCGTCCCCTATATAGAAGACGGGAAAGATTAACTGTTTAATTAGTCAGCGAGTTTCCAGCCAGATTTCTTACTGAGCTTCTCGGCAAAATCAGTAAGTGCATCGTGTGCGCTGATAGAGCCGTAGACAGCCTGTCTGAGTGCATCTCTGTACTCGTTGTCATAGTAGTTTCTCCAGCTTGACATCTCGTCGACGTTGAAAGCTTCTGTGACGTTGTTGACTTCGTTCTGGAGAACGACATAGTCTTCAGCGACCTTCTCATCGTCAGCCTTGTATGTGATGCCCTTAAGAGAAGAGAGACCCTTGTCTATGTTGAGATAGTACTGGAAGTTTTCCGGGTTCTCATAGAGCCACTTGATGAAGCTTTCAGCAAGCGCAGCATTCTTAGCACCTGATGGAACAGCAAGACCTGTACCGCCGAGGATAGCCGAGCCGCCGTTCTCTCCATGAGGAGAAGGCATGATTCCCCACTCGAAATCCTTGATGTTTGTATAGAATGTGTTGTAGTTCCATGAACCCGAGAAGTAGATACCGACATCGCCGTTCTGGAAGTAGTTAGCCGGGTTATCGTTTGTTCCGCCTGCCCAGATAGCCTTAGGCATGACTGTGTTGTTCCATTCGATGAACTCCTCAAGTGCCTCGATGCTCTCGTCACTTCCGACGTTGACAAGGAATGTATCTCCGTCTCTGAGTGTGATTGATCCGCCGTTCATGTACATGAGGTTGTCATATCTAGCACGGGAAGAATCCATTGCGATTCCGTACTTGACTCCGCCCTTCTCGACAAGAAGTTTTGCTGCCTCGTATGTCTCTTCGAGTGTCCACGGGTCATCAACTGTCGGAACTTCCAGTCCTGCCTTCTCGAATGCTGTTGCATTGTAGAAAACGTTTGTGATTGTGAACTGCAGCGGGAGACAGAGGCTCTTATTTGATGTGTAGTCCTGTC
Source organism: Eggerthellaceae bacterium (assembly GCA_963646155.1). Lineage (GTDB taxonomy): Bacteria > Spirochaetota > Spirochaetia > Sphaerochaetales > Sphaerochaetaceae > Ornithospirochaeta. The sequence goes on from CAVIUT010000022.1 coordinate 6,001, forward strand.
CGATGATCATGAGTGCCTTCTCTTCACAGAGAGAGATGTCGATGACTGTAGAAAGGTCGATGAATTCATCCGGATAGATTCTTGTAAGACGTGTTGTGTATACAAGGTCTGGAAGGTTGTTGTTCTTTGCCATGAGAGGGAACTTTGTGAGCTGGTCATCGTAAGGGATGACAATCTTCTCGACTGTGTTTCCTGTCTCAGCAGCCCACTTATCGAGTGTGAGAGAAAGTGCATCTGCTTCAGACGGCTCCTCACTCAAAAGAACTGTCAATTTGCCACTTGCTGCTGCGCTTGACTCTTTCTGTCCGTTAGCAAAAACGGAAAGAGTGAGTAAAGCCATGATTAAAACGAGCGATAATAATTTTTTCATTTTTTCCTCCTGAAAAAGCTTTAATCGATTTGATGTAGGTTCAGTATAAGGGCAGGAGAGCAACACTCTACTTCATTTTTGTTTGGTTTTCTGAAAAAGTGTGCATTTCTTGCGCTTTTACTTATCCCATTCAATAACTCCGTAATGGTCGTACCCTTTGTATTTTTCCTCCACACCGTTGAGAGTGAGGGTAAAATCGAATCCCGCCTCAAACCTTCCGTAGTCAGGGTCGTCAAACGAGTAGGAAAGCGAAGAAGAATTGATTTTGAGCGGGGACGAGAGTACGCTCTCGATAAATGCATCAAGCGACTTCTCCTTATCGATTTCACTGCACTTGATAATCCAGACGACATTCCTCCCGGGGCTTACAAGCTCCCTCATTCCGTTCGGACCATCGGGGGTGAGAGTAAGGCCGTTTGATGAATAGACGGCGATGAGGGCGCCGGAATGAGACTCGGCAAAATACCAGCCTCCTCTTTCTTCAACTCTCACGAACTCGAAGGAGGGAAAATAAGCGTGCGTAAAATCAACAGGATGGTCGGGGTTCACGCGGTAGATAACAGAGACAAACCCCTTGTACTGGCTGACTCTCGGAAGTGTCCCGCTTCCGGCCCAGTAGGATGGGCGCGAATAGCCGAAGAGCGCAAATTCTCCCGGATGGTTGATGAAGACGTGCTCGTCAGCAGAGAATACTGCATGAACAACATCCTCCTGGAAGCCCCTTCTCCCGGGACAGAAATTGTTTGCCGCACTCAAGAGGTAGGACGATGTCTTATATACTGTAATATCTGCATAGCCATTGTAGCCGTGTGTGCTCTTCCAATAGAGACCGTTTCCTTTCTCTATCATATGCAAAGACTTATACTCCTCTTTCGGCTCGTAGTCTGAGAAGCAGAATGGAACAACACCCTTTCCTGCGTGGCTTTCATTTCCGATAGCGTATCCAATCCAGTTGATGAAAGAGGGGCAGTTGGAGTGATTACCGAATATCTCCTTGAGGTATGTGCGCCCGCTTGTCGTACTGAATACGCCGTTGAATGATGTGATTGCAAGAAGGCGGAAAATATAATCTAGAGCGCGCGAAGCATACGCCTTCATTTCGCTGTTTTCCGTCTGTGCATAGAGTGAGGCAAAACCCAGAGCGTCAATCGGAAGATACGGGGGGCTGTTCCACTCTGTAAATCCCGTCTTGAAGAATGTCTCGAACCATGGTTTCAGGAGCTCTATTGCCTTCCTCTGTTTCTCCCGTCCCGTCATATTACTGTTAGTAAATACTTCCTCCGGGTAGAGTTCACCGCATAAAAGTTCACACACATGGAACATCAGAGCATGGTTTTCACTGTAGAACCACATTGCATCGTCCCCCGGCTCATCGTGCCAGTAGCGGAATGAGAGGATGCACTTCTTCATGTCTAGAAGCGTCTCTTTTCTTATGAGACCACTAGAAGAGAAGTGCCTGATCATGAACGGGAAGTACGAGAGATAGAAGTCAGAGCAGTCGCTCCGCTTATTTATGAAGTCAATCTGACGGCGGAGTATCGTCTCAATTTCATCTTTGTCTCCATTTGTAAAGAGAAGTGCCACAGCCCTGTTTGCATTCTGCTCACCGTATTTCGCAAGATATGAAAAGGCCTGCATTTTTCTCTCCTTCACAGTCGGGGAGGGTTTATCGAGGAAGGAGAGCGGGAAGGACTCGACGGTACGGACTGTAGATATAGTCAGGTTTTCGACTTCTGTTGTTACATTGAAGCGTAAAAAACCCACAGGGAAGCTTTCGACTTCGCCCAGGTCTGCCGTGCTCTCGCCCTTTTTAAAGACTACATCCTCTTCGTGGTATATATTCAAGAAGGTATTCTCTTCCGTCGCACCTTTGATATGGAGAACGAAGTCGCTGTTTCCGTCGGGAGGTGTCGTCGTCATCAATATGTGGCCCGAGAGATAGTTGTTGCGTGTGAATGCAAGAGTCTCCACAGCCCTTTCGACCCTCTTGATTTTCTCCGTGTCCCTATTCCCGAATGGAAGTACTTCCCTCAAGCCCACCGCACCAGAGACAACACGAAGCGACGCCGTGCACTCTGTGTCCCTCTCGGCAAATTCGTCAATGATGAGGTGCAGTTCGTTTCTTCCCTTTTTAAGATGGAGTACAAAATCCTCTTCAATGCTTTCATTACGCTTATACGGCCGGAATGATATCTTCTCCTCCCCATCCACGTACAGCGATATTCCCCCCTTCACTGCCGCATGGAGTTTAATATCTCTTTCGTCTGGAGACTCAAGAATAGTGAGTGCCGTCAGCGCTATCCAGAGAGGTGTCGAATAGAAGAACGAGTGTCCGATTACCGGGTCTCCGAAGGGGACGCGGTAACCCAGAATGAGGCTTTCACCCAATAGCCTTACCTTCCCTCCCGGCTGGAAGTCGACAACTTCAACATCCTTTATCCCGTTTTTCTTCACCTTCTCGAGAAAAGCTGATCTTATCGGGTTGATATGCGTAGATGCAGCAGTACTTCCTATCCAGACGTTCTGGGCACTCTCTATTTTAACAGGATCTGCTTCCACCTTTTCTTTTCTTACATCCGAGACAAGAAAATGTGATAGATATCCGTGGTCGAGTTCATAGGTCATATAATTCATGGTAATACAACTCCACTTTATTCAAGTTTTACACAGTATATTTGAGAAGAGGCGCTTTTCTACTTTCTAATTGCGCTTATAAAACAAAAAGATTGCATTTATTGCGATTATGTATAATCTATTAACCATGAAGGACTCACACATCCCGCTTTATTTCAAGGAAAAGTACCTTATCAAGCTGAACAGGAACACAGACGACATGTTCATCATGTGCGACTACGACAGGCGTGATTACCTCATGAACATGAACCTCCAGCACTACCATGATTTCTACGAGATTTTCATTCCACTTGAAACAAATGTCGCGCACCTTGTCGAGAGCAAGTACTATTCCTTGATGCAGAATGACATAGTCCTTCTCAAGCCGAATTCACTTCATATGAGCGTATATCCCAAGCTTGACGGAGGATGCAGGAGGCTGATTATCGACTTCAGGCTCGGTGGAGGCATTTGCGGCCTCGAACATGAAATGAAGAAACTCTTGTCCATTTTCGATAGTGATGTTCCGATCCTACGTTTTCCACCCGACATAAAAGCTTCGGTTGTAGAAAGCCTCAACTCGCTTTTCATCATCGGAAAAAACAAGCAGAACGGCTGGGAAATAGCTTTTTATGCGTCATTCATGGAATTCTTGTGCATCCTCTACAAGAACGCACCCTATAGCTGTTACTCCTCCAATAAGGGGATAGAATCGAAAGAGCAGAAAATCTACTACATCCAGGATTATATCAACACCCACTACAGAGAAAATCTCACCCTCGATTCGATAGCAGATGAATTTGCAATAAGCCCCTACTATCTTTCACACATCTTCAAATCGATGGCAGGGCTGAACTTTGTAAACTACATACAGTCCATCAGGGTACGCAACGCCCTCCAGGCACTCGCCTACTCCGATGAAAGCATATCTGACATAATCGAGAACTGCGGCTTTACAAGTGCAAGCCAGTTCAACAGGGTATTCCATCAGTTCCTCGGAATAAGCCCCAGCGCTTTCCGTAAGAGCCACGAAAAGAAGAAATTGATGTTCATGGGCTATATGGACCCCGAAAGCGAGGAGAAAGCCCCCGCACATTTCCAGGCAAGCTTGAATATAAGGCAGAAGATGAAGTTTCCAAAAAAAGGCGCGATGAAGGTCGGGCTCAAAGCCGAAGACCTGGGCTTGATTGAGCCGAGGATGCTGAAAGCAAGGCTCAACACCCTTGATGTGGACACAATCGAACTCGATATTCCCCACTCATTCTCCAACGGTTCCGATTACATCTCCCTCACGCAACGTAAACTCGCTCAAATAAAGGAAGAGGACTATGACATATCTCTTTTGAGGTGCCCGATAAATCCCTCCACGCTCGACGATGACGAATGGAAATACGGCATGGATAACTTCAGAAAGGCGCTCTATGCGGCAAAGTTCTTATCCTCCCCTGCCGTTTCAACAACAACTGGAGAAGCAACAGAAAGCGAGAGAGAGGAGAAATTCAACCGTCTTGTATCAACACTGACATACCTTATCCCCTATGCAGAAGAAAGCGGAGTCAAGATTGCCTTAGAGCCGCGATACGGAGACACAATCAACAACACGCATATGCTCGAGAGACTTTTCTCTGTAATACAAACGGATGCACTCGGTCTTATTTTCAACCCCGTAGCCCTTCTTTCCCCGGAGGGAAGCGAAAACACATACGAGTTCTACGACACAATAATCGACCTCTACGGCGGAAGGTTCTACGCTATGCACATCAGCGATACTCTCAACGGAGAGAGTATGCCACTCGGGAGAGGCATCATGGCAAAAAGCTACCCACATATAGCAAAAGCCCTGAGACTCAACATTCCCCTGATAAGGGACAATCCATCCTCCGAGAGTTTGGAGGACGATATACTGTTTATCCGCCGCACCTTCTCGTGAGAAGAAAAAAGAAGACAAAGGAAAGAAATGCCGCTAAGGGAAGAAGTGTTAGAGATACCCTGTAGCCGCATCCTGTGACAATGAAGCCGAAAAGGAAATTGAAGAGGATATCCGCAATACTCGATATGCTGACAACACGAGTTGTCATTCTAGCTCTGACTTCCACAGGGCAGTATTTCTTTACATAGTTCACAAGGGTCGGATAGACAACGGAAGACGCCAGTCCCGCAAGAAGCGTGAGGTATATGAAGTCCAGAATGAAAATACCGCATAGGGAGAGGAATGCTGTAAAGAGTGAGATAAGAAGCATCCTCTTTCCTCCGACTTTGTCTATAAGGGGACTGAATAAGAGGCGCCCCGACATGATGCCGAGGGAAAAGAGTGTCAGGGCATTACCGACAGATGATGATGAAAGCGCCAGGTACTCGGTACCATATATCATTATGTAGTTCGTCACTCCATGCTCGGCAATAAGATAAAACGCCAGCGACAGGATGATGAGGACAATTGCTGGAATATCTGTCTTCTTACTGCCCCTGCTCTCCTCTTTTTCTTCTCCTTCCTTTTTTTCTCCTCCGAACTCTGTTCTTGAAAAGAGAAAGGCAACAGGAATAAGAATTGAGGAAAATATAATGAGTGTCATATTCCAGGCACGGAGAGATGAGGAGAACTTCGTCAACACAAACTGTGAAAGTGTTGTCCCTATTCCCTGGAGAAAGAAGAGGATGTTTAAATACATAAGAGACTTAGTCGCAGAAAACTCTCCAGATACCAGATTAATCGTAGTATTCAGAAGTGTCGATATTCCAAGCGTGAGGAAGAAGCCAAGTAAAATAAAGGCATAATTACTCCCGAGAAGAAGCAGCAGTTCTGATAATGCAAGAACAGAGACAAAGATTACAAATGACTTCTTGCTTGAAAGCCTGTCCAGTATTACACCTCCAAGAATAAGACAGACAAGATTCCCCAGATAACTGGCAGAAACGATTATCCCAACCTGTGATACGGAGAAGCCGAAGGAAGATAGAAAAAGCGGGGAGAATATGCCCCTGAGAGCATCACTTGCGCCCAGAATAACCATCAACACAGCACATATGACAAAAAGCCTCTTATTTTTCATAGCATTGAGTATAATCGAGTACAAGATTCCCCGCGTTGTGTATTTTGCCTTCTTTCCAAACTATTTGAGCATTTTTTGCCTTTCCTGGCACAGAAAAAAAGAAAACTGATGCATAAATTACAAATCTCCGAAAAATATCGTTACAAATCTCCGAAAAATTCTGTTACAAATAACCGAAAAATATCGTTACAAATCCCCGAAAAAGCATTATACTTTTCATATGAAGTATAGAACCAGAATTTCAGATGAATTGCTTGAACTAAAATTGAAAGGAAAGGGAGCAGTTTTAATTGAGGGTCCCAAATGGTGTGGGAAGACGACTTCGGCATTAAGAAAAGCCAGTAGCGTATTGCGTTTGGATGAACCTTTAACCAAGGACCAGAATCTACAACTGGCAAAGCTAAACCCTCAAAAATTATTAAATGGGAAGACTCCAAGACTTATAGATGAGTGGCAGCTTGCTCCCTCTATCTGGGACACTGTGAGATACGAAGTTGACCAAAGAGGAAAAATGGGACAGTTTATCTTGACAGGTTCCGCTGTCCCTGCTGATACATCACTTATTTCCCATTCAGGGACAGGAAGGTTTTCATGGCTTACTATGCGTCCTATGAGTCTTTTCGAGTCAGGAGAGTCCACAGGCGAAGTAAGCTTGAAGGCTCTTTTTGACGGCAATTCTGATGTAGATGGGGAGAATACTCTCTCGTTGGATGATATTGCATTTCTTCTCTGCCGAGGAGGATGGCCTTTAGCTCTTGGACTACCTAGTGAAGTTGCTTTGAATCAAGCCTTTGATTATTACGATGGCGTTGTCAATTCTGATATAAATAAGGCGGACGGCATAAAAAAAAACAAAGAACGTGTAAAAAAGTTGATGCAGTCATATGCAAGAAATTTAGGTAGCCAGGCTTCCAATACCACAATAGCAACTGACATCTCTGCTGACGACGAAACCGTGAAGACATATATAAATGCATTGAAACGAATTTTTGTAGTTGAAGAGATGGCAGCATGGAATCCTAATCTCAGGTCGAAGTCCGCCATAAGGACTGCTGATACACGTTATTTTGTAGACCCGTCAATCGGGGCGGCAAGTCTGGGAGTAGGACCGAATGATCTTATAAACGACCTTGCTACATGTGGGCTCTTTTTTGAAACAATGTGTATAAGAGACCTCAGAGTATATGCCGATAGTCTTGGTGGCTCAGTTTATCATTATAGAGACAACACGGATCTTGAATGTGATGCAGTCATTCATTTGAGAAACGGTTCCTACGGCCTCATTGAGATTAAACTTGGAGGCGATGATCTTATTAATGAAGGGGCAGCAAATCTCAAAAAGCTGAAGGATAAAATTGATACGACAAAGATGAAAGAAGCCTCATTCCTTATGGTATTAACTGCTGTCGGACAGTATGCCTACAGGCGCACTGATGGAGTCCTCGTAGTTCCTATCGGTTGTTTAAGGAATTGAGACAAAGTTTGAAAAAATGTTTTTTTCTATGATATTTCCTTGCAAAAGTGTATAAACCTCTCTATTTTTTTTGAAAAAGTGTTAGGCAGGTCTTAGGATAGTTAAGTGCGAGGGATGAAGAATTTTAGTCAGAAAAGCTGAAAAGTACATAAATTCCTGGATTAAAAACCCGAAAAGAGCGTTGTTGGTTGCCGGGGCAAGGCAGGTAGGGAAGACGTTTTCCATACGCAAATGCCTTCGTGACAGTGGAAGCCACTATATTGAAATTAATCTCATAGAAAACCCGGAATTTAAGAATGCACTAACCGAAGCTGTCACAAAAGATGACCTCAAAATCAACATCTCGGCTCTCAAAGATATTTCTTTTCACGATAACAAAACCATACTCTTCATAGATGAAGTCCAGGAATGCAAAGATATCGTGACAAAGATAAAATTCTGGGTCGACGATGGAAGAATCAAGTTCATCCTCAGCGGGTCACTACTCTCAATCGAGTTAAGGGATCTTCGCTCAGCTCCTGTCGGGTATCTCGATGAATATGATATGTATCCCCTTGATTATGAAGAGTTCATTATTGCAAGCGGAACAAAGGATGAGGTTATAGAGTATCTCAAGAAATGTTTCGCCGATAGAAAACCTGAAGCGGAAACAGTCCATAAAAAGATGATGACACATCTTATGAGGTACTTTGTTGTAGGAGGCATGCCTGCTGCAGTTGATGAATATGTGAGAACGGGGAATGTCGGTGAAATCTCCAATATTCAAGAAAACATCATAAGGCAATACAAAATTGACTTCACAAAGTATGAGACTGAAGACAAAAAATTGATGTTGACTGCCATCTATGATCAGATTCCGTCCCAGCTTCTAAAGCAGAACAAGCGTTTCAATTATTGCGATGTACAGCAGAGATTGAGGTTTGAAAAACTGGAGAGCAGCTTTCTCTGGCTCAAGTATGCAGGGGTTGCAATCACCACTCTGAATACCACAGAGCCCAGGATTTCACTTAAACAAAATGAAAAAAGCAGTCTCTTAAAGCTCTATTCTTCTGATGTCGGGCTTTTAACAAGCCTATATGGGAATAATTTTAGAGCAAAAATTCTATTTGCCAACGAAAAGTCGAATCTCGGAGGAGTCGCCGAAAACTTTGTCGCCGGGGAGCTAAATGCACACGGCTATCCATCATACTTCTACTCTAAGCACGGAATTGGTGAGCTCGACTTCGTTATCGAGCATAAAGGTGCTGTCCTCCCCGTAGAAGTCAAAAGCGGCAAGGATTACTATGTGCACAGTGCAATTAATAAGGTTGTAGAGAACACGGAGTACGAAATACCGGAAGGCTTTGTGTTTGGAGACTGCAATATAGAGGAAAGAGGAAAAATAAAGTATTTTCCCCTCTATATGTGTTCGTTCATCTCTGATGAAGTGGATTTCCCGCTTCTCAATCTACCCGTATAATTGAAAAAGGCCCGGGGAAGTTTCTCCTCAGGCCCTTCTCTTTCTGATAGCTCCCTTTATTCAGGAATAACTCTCATGAACTTCTTTTTACCTGCCTTCAAGAGGAACGCACCGTCCTCGGCATCGGAAAGTGAGTAGACCTTTTTTATGTCGGTCACCTTGACGCCGTTGATTTCAGCGCCCCCCTGTGTGATAAGCCTTCTTGCTTCTCCGTTGGACGGGGTAAGACCGCTCTTTGTGTAGAGGTCGAGTACTCCGATTCCGTTTTCAAAGAGAGATTTCTCGAGCTTTACTGTCGGAAGGTGCTCACTATTTCCCGCACCTGAGAAAAGTGATGCTGCTGCATCCTTAGCCTTTTCGGCCTCCTCTTCGGAGTGGATGATTTTTGTTATCTCGTAGGCAAGTCTTGCTTTTGCTTCGTTTATGTTCCTCTTCGGATCCTCATATTCCTTGATTTCGTCAAGATCCATGAACGTGAAGAGCTTCATGAACTTAATTGCATCCTCGTCGGAGACATTTCTCCAATACTGGTAGAAGTCGTAGGGAGAATAGAGATTAGGATCCAAGAATACTGCACCCTTCTCGCTCTTTCCCATCTTCTTGCCGTCGGCACGCATTATAAGGTTGAAGGTCAGGCCGAAGCATTCTTCGCCGCCCATTCTCTGAATAAGGTCGATTCCTGCGACGATGTTACCCCACTGATCGGCGCCGCCTATCTGAAGTCTTGTTCCATACTTCTCGTTTAGCATCTTGTAGTCGTATGACTGCAAGAGCTGATAGTTGAACTCGATGAAGCTCAAGCCTCTCTCGAGGCGCTGTTTGACACCTTCGAACGTAAGCATCCTGTTGACTGAGAAATACTTTCCAACATCGCGGAGGAATGAGATGTAGTTGAGATCCACAAGCCAGTCGGCGTTGTTCACAACCTGTGCTTTTCCATAGCCCTCGGGAGGATTGGATGAGAAATCGACAACCTTTGAAAGCTGCTTTGCAATATTCTGAGCATTCCTGTTGATTTCCTCAACCGGAAGAATCTTCCTCATCTCCGTCTTTCCTGAGGGGTCTCCGATAAGTCCAGTGCCTCCGCCGACAAGAGCAAGAGGCCTGTGGCCGTACATCTGAAGATGGTGCATAGCAAAGAACGGGACGATATGACCAACGTGGAGAGAAGGTCCCGTCGGGTCTGTGCCGCAGTAGAATGAGACACTCTCCTTATCCATGAGGTCGCTCAACCCGTCGAGGTTTGTGCAGTCTTTGATAAATCCTCTCTCAAATAATACCTGTAAAGCCTTGTTCATCGCTTATACCCTCTTGTACTCTTTAATCTTTTCATTGATGAACGGGACAAGTGACGATACAGCAACCCTCTCCTGCTTCATGGAGTCACGGAACCTCACTGTGACTGTCTGGTCCTCTAGAGTCTCATAGTCGACTGTTACGCAATAAGGAGTTCCGATCTCATCCTGACGGCGGTATCTTCTTCCGACAGCACCGCTCTGGTCGTAATAAGTCGTGAAGTCATTTCTGAGGTCTTTATCGAGCTTCTGTGCGTACTCTGCAAGTCCGTCCTTCTTGACAAGAGGAAGAACTGCAACCTTGACAGGTGCAATGAGAGGATGGAAATGAAGCACGGTTCTTGTGTCTCCTTCCGGTGTCGGCTCCTCGTCATATGCATCGCTGAGTGCCATAAGAACGTTACGTGTGAGACCTGCTGATGTTTCGACAACGTATGGGATATATCTCTCGTTTGTCTCAGGATCAAGATATGTAAGGTCCTTACCGCTGAACTTTGTATGCTGTGTAAGGTCGTAGTCTGTGCGTGAATGGACGCCCTCGAGCTCCTGCCATCCCATCGGGAACAGGAACTGAATGTCGTAAGCATCCTTTGCATAGAATGCCAGTTCATCCGGTCCGTGCTGGTGCCATCTGAGGTGCTCGGGATGAATACCCATCTTGGAATAGAATGCCATTCTCTCTGCTCTCCAGTAGGGGAACCACTCCTCGTCTGTTCCGGGTTTACAGAAGAACTGCATTTCCATCTGCTCGAATTCGCATGAACGGAAGATAAAGTTCTTTGTCGTGATTTCATTTCTGAAGGACTTACCAACCTGTGCAATACCGAACGGCACCTTAACTCTGCTTGACTGCAATACGTTCTTGTAGTCTACATAGATTCCCTGTGCTGTCTCTGGTCTGAGGTAGACAATTGATGCCGCATCCCTGTTCGCCCCGATATGAGTCTCGAACATGAGGTTGAAGTTTCTAGGCTCAGTGAAGGAGTTTCTGTTACCGCAGACAGGGCATGGTGCATTGAGATCAATCTGGTCGGCACGGAAACGTGACTTACAGACCTTGCAGTCGACCATCGGGTCTGTGAAGTTTGATACGTGTCCCGAAGCTTCCCATACTCGCGGGTGCATCAAAATGGATGCGTCAAGTCCGACGATGTTATCGTGCATCCTTGTCATTTCCTTCCACCAGAAGTCACGGATGTTGTTCTTGAGTTCAACGCCCATCGGACCGTAGTCATAGGCACCGTTAAGGCCGCCATATATCTCGGATGACTGGAAGATGAATCCTCTTCTTCTGCATAATGATATTATCTTATCCATTGTTACTACTGTATCTGCCATAATTAATTCTCCTTCAAAAATTTCACTGCTCTTTCGAGCCTCTTTTTAGTCTCGTCCATCCCCAGAAGTCTGATTGAATCAAAGAGAGGAAGAGAGACGGTTGAAGCTGTAAGCGCAACTCTTATAGGCTGGAAGACGCCGTTGACCTTGATATTGAGGCTCTTCGAGAGCTCGCATAACTCCTCTTCGATTGCCTTCTCGTCCTTTCCGCTCTCGAGTCCGTCTATAAGGATTTTCGATCCAGTCTCAAGTGCCGTAAGAGTATTCTCCTCGTCTGATCCCTTCGCTACATACACCGCTTTATCTTCGACAGGCTTATCTTCAAATAAGAATGATGTTAATGGAACGCAGTCCGAGAGTGTCTTCATCCTTTCCTTGACGCTCGGCATGAGGGAGAGGATATACGCCTTCTCCTTATCACTCGGCTCGAGAGAGACATATCCGGCCTTTATGAAGTACGGAAGGCAGAGGGAGGCAAGCTCCCCGTCGCTCTTACGTCTTATGTACTGGCCGTTGAACCAGTCAAGCTTTGAGTAGTCGAACTTTGCCGGTGAAGAGTGGATATTCTCCAGCCTGAAGCACTTTTCGAGCTCTTCCTTTGAGAAGAACTCCGTCTTGTCATCAAGAGCCCATCCCACAAGGGTGACATAGTTGATTATTGCTTCCGGCAGGTATCCTTTTTCTCTGAAGTCCCTGACAGCAGTAGAGCCGTGGCGCTTACTGAGTTTCTGGCCGTCCTTACCCATGACCATCGGAAGGTGGCAGTAAATCGGGGGCTCCCAGCCGAATGCTTCATAAAGAAGAATGTGCAGCGGGCCGGAAGGGATCCACTCCTGGGCACGCATTATGTGGGTAATTCCCATCATATGGTCGTCGATGACATTTGCCAGATGATAGGTCGGAAATCCGTCCGACTTCAAAAGAATCGGGTCGGGGGATACATCCTTGTTCTTACGTGTTATGTCACCCATGATGACATCATGGAATGTGGTTTTTCCTTCTGTAGGCACTTTAAGCCTGATGACAGGTTTGATTCCCCGGGCCTCGAGTTCCTTCCGCTCCTCTTCAGTGAGATTAGCGCAATGCCTGTCATAGCCCTGGTACTGGCTTTTTGACTCGGTCTGCTCCTTTCTCAATTTTTCAAGCCTCTCGCTCGAGCAGTAACAGTAATAAGCTTTGCCGTCCCTGACAAGCTTCTCGGCATATTCCTTGTAAATATCGAATCTTTCAGACTGGACGTAAGGACCGTAGGGGCCGCCTACGACAGGGCCTTCATCCCATTTGATTCCAAGCCACTCGAGAGTATCATAAAGGTCCTGAAGTGACTCCTCTGTATAACGCTCTCTGTCTGTGTCTTCTATGCGGAGAATGAACTTCCCTCCCATAGATTTAGCGAAAAAGTAATTGAATAATGCGGTTCTTATACCGCCAATATGCTGCAGCCCAGTTGGCGACGGGGCGTAGCGTACACGAACTTCCATCGTTTTCTCCTAAATTTGTAATAAGGAAATTCTAAACTGTTGAGAAGAAAAGAACAACAGCGAAAGAGAGACATATCAAAAGAGGAGAGAAACGTCACATTCTTTTCCCCCTCTCAAGAAAAGACAGATTATAAGGCACAAACGCGCTCTTCACCAATCCCGGGATGTGTAGGAGATATCACTATCAGCCATCCAGTCCTCGAGCCCATCGCGGATTGCTTCTAGTACATTCTCCAATGCCTCACCGTCAACTATTCCGTTCTGATACAAACACTTATAGAACTTCTTTATGCTCGAGGCAAGCTGCTTTACACTATTTGGCGAAGACCAGAGACACTTTCTGACAAAGAAGTCGAAGAAAGAATATATGTAGGCTGATCCTTGCTCCGGATCCTCTAGTCCTTCGCGGTAGAAAAACTCATTAAGAAAAAGAGATGCATTCGATAGATGTTGTTCTATTGTTTTCTCCGAAAGCCCGCCCAGGCTTTTCTCGAAGAGCGTTAAGAGCTTATCGTTGTTCTCCTCGACACGCTTGAATTTTTCATCATAGTCTTCAACACCATACTCAATCATAATTAAATACCAACCTTTCCCCTCCTAAAAGGCAATGGAGGAGTTCATTTCTCAGCAAGGAAATCGAGCGTGAGGGAGACAGCCCTATCCTCCGTCCCTCCCACTTTGTCGTAGTAGATGAAGTGCGTAGCCGAGGGGACTACACACCTCTTTATGCTACTGTTGGAGGAAGTAATTTCGTCTATATAGCCATTGTCGACAACTCTGTCGTTACCGGCCTCGATAATGAGGGTCGGACACTTTATTTTCGACACCGCAGACGAGGACATAAGCGCGAGCCTATGGAGCGATAAAAGCTGTCCCGGGTAGAGGTATGACCAATACTCCCTTCCAAGTGCCTCATCGTCGGCAGGTGCACCCTCGTAGTGCATTCTGTACTCAGGGTCGTTTTTCCATTCCTTTCTTATCCTCTTTCTGAAAGGATTTATGAGCTTCAAATATCTAACACTCTTTTCGTCGAGGCCCGGGATGGAATAAGAAGGACAGGCCAGAACACCTTTCTTTATCCTGCTGTTTTCGGAGAGGAGTATGGAGCATATAGCCCCGCCCATGGAGTGGCCGGCAACATAAACATCGTCGTAGCGCGGAGCAAGGTCTTCTACGGCCTTTCTCGGAACTTCAAGCCAGTCGTCAAGATTGCTCTTAATGAAGTCACTTCCCCTTGTTCCATGCCCGGGAAGACGCGGGACAAAGACATCAAAGCCCCGGAGGAACAAATCCTCGGCAGGCCTTACCAATTCTCCCGGGTATCCAGTGTAGCCGTGGACAAGTAAAACAGCCTTTTTATTCGAGGGATGAAGAAGCGAGAACGGGCGCGATGCCTTGAGAAGGGGGCCTTCATCCTTTTTGACAGTCGAATACCATTTTTCAGGGACAGAAAAGACGTAAGGAAGGTCCTTTCTCACCAGGTTGCCTCCTGGAGAACATTGAGTAAATCTATTCTGGACTTGACGCCTGTCTTCTGGAAGATATTGGCTATGTGGTTATTGACTGTGTTGACACTGATTTTCAATTCATAGCCTATCTCTTTGTTCGTCATTCCCTTCTTGATGAGTTTTATCACTTCGAATTCCCTCTCTGTGATTTTGTACTCGGCATAATCCTCCCACTTCGGTTCCCCAACCCTCTTTTTCTTTGCTGCGTCAGCCTCGGCCTTTTCGATTGCAATAAACATGAATACAAGGTACATGATGTAGTAGGCTGCTACGATAATCGAGAAAGCAAGGTTCCGCCATTCAACGAAGAACGCAGAAAGTGCAAGGAAAGGTATTGTAGTGAGCGTAATTATGGAGAAAGTCAGAACAACATTCTTCACAAGCTTATTCTCTATCTTATTACGGCTCGACAGCATAACAAAGAAGCAATAAACAACGTTCACCGCTGCAATGAGAGGCTGAAAAGTCTTCAATAATGGTATGTCCATAATAGTTGTAAGAACAGCCGATGCAAGGTACAGCACCCCCACTACGAAGGTCATTACGATTGAAAGCTTTGACATGGGGCGCGCAACAAGCCAGGAAGCGAAACGGCATATGAAGACAACGATAAATGACGTGTCTATTATGTAGAATGCCTCGAAGACATAGTTAAGTACAGTGAGAGCAACACCCGAGAATAAAAAGAGTGCCACAAGCTTCAACGTATAGAATACTGCCATCGCAAGTAGTGTCGATGCAAGCACAATATTCCACTTCGCCCAACCGTCCTCCTTTTTCTTGGAGAGGACAATTGAGAGTGCGAGGTCCATCGATACTATTACGAGGGATACTATTGATATTATAACTGCAGCTTGAAGCATCAGAATCTATTTCTAGCCTGAGACATGTCGGCCTTACCGCAGACTTCTTTCAGGTCGTCAAAGAAGAGAGGAATCGTCGTAGCCTTGAAACCTGTTTCAAGTTCCGAGATGTCGTTGTAGGTGCGGGCATTCTGATCCGCAACTGCAAGACGCGGATAAATCTTGAAGTTGAGATTTAACCCTTCTGTCAAAAGATACTTCTGACTGAGTTCAAATGACGGGAAGGAAGCGAGACATCTCTTTAAAAGCTCTTCCTTTGTCATAAGCTTTCTCGGTGCCATCTCGAAGAGTGCGAAATAGAGCTCGAAAGATGGATTGAAGTAGAGAAGTTTGACTTTTTTCTTCTCCGCAGCCTTTTCCGCCTCGGCTACAGCCTCACTCGAGAGTCCTACTTCATCGAGTCCGAATACACACCACACAGAGTCGAACTTTTCCTTCTTTTTAAGGCTGCCGGCTTCAGACAGCATCTTATCGAGTACGTTTGACGAGCTTTTCAGAACTGTAAGGTTCTGGTATCTGCAGTCCTTTCTCAGCTGGTTGAAGAAGATTGTTTCAGCTTCCGTTGCACAGAGCATGAGCATGGAAAGCTTTGCGTTGATTTTATTCTTTTTTCTGATAGCCATCTTACTTAGTCTCCTTTACTTCATTGTTCTGGAAACAGAAATCACTCTCGATTGGAAGAGCACCGAAAACACCCTGGAGGTATGCGTCATATAAAGAAACCTTGCTCTTGACGCCTCTATAGTCTATAAGAGAGACAAACTCCGTAGAGCTCTCCTCACCCTTCTCTGCAAACCATATTGAATCCTTTCTCATGAGGCCGTCCTCGAGAAGGGATGGGTTGCAGTCGACTACGATGAGCTGGCTGAGTGTATCGTTGGCATGGAAGAGCTCGACGATATGGCAGAGCACATACGGATGTAAAAGCTGACCGAAATCATCGATTACGAGCGTCTTTTTCTCGATAAATGCATTGAAGAAACTTACTGCAATCAAGATGAGACGACGCAGCGAAAGCGACTCGTTCATGAATGTCTGACCGTAAGCCTCGGTTCCCTTGGCATTTACAAAGCAGTGGCTTATTCCAACTGTCTCTGCGCCTTTGTTGTTTGTGATTACCTGGAGGCGGTAGATATCTGTTACATCGAGTGCCCATAGGAAAGATACAATCTGGTCCGACCATGAAGGATGTGCCTTGAGTGCTTCGATAATGACCTTCTCGGCACTTGCGCCGTAGCCGAGAGGAAGGACACAGAGGCTGTTCTCGAGCCATGAGTAGAGCTCGGTTGCTGTCTGTCCGCCCTTGAGTGCAGCACCCTGCAAAAACGACCTGTCCTCGCTGAGCTTCGCCGCCTGTCTCTTCTTCTCGCCCCTGTAGTACTTACCGAAGCGGTAGATGTAGCTCCCGTTTTCATATAAGCGTTCGAACATGATTTTCTTCGAGCCGTTGATGATGTAGTAGAGGGACTCCTCATAGAATCTTTCAGGAGTTGCCTTGATTGTGTAACGTGCTATTACACTGGGATTGTTCCCGTCTTCCGGATTTCCCTTCTCGAGAAGAACATCCATTGAAATTTCACTTGGTCTTGTTTTTCCGTCACCATAGGCAAAAGCAGCCTTTGACAGGAATTTCTTCAACGGATTGACTGAATCATCATCTGCAAAGACTATTCCCTTCACAGCTTCAAGAGCTCTGACGAATGTGCTCTTTCCCGCCCCGTTGGGTCCGATAATCGCACTGGTCTTGAGAACATTGAACTTGTCTGTTCCCTCTATAGTCTTAGTCAAATCCATACGCTTATCGTTCAAAGCGACGAAGGAGATGGTCTGGGGGTCCTTTATGGACTTATAATTTGCAAGCGTCATTGACAGCAGCATCTGTATTTCCTCCAATTTTTATTAATATAACAAAACTTCCGGAAAAAGCAAAAGACGAGAAGTCGTGTGCATATTATAACAAATGATGTCCCGGTTTTTAAGATATCGCCACCCAAAAAAGAATGCTTTTTTAGAATAAACATCTTTTTTTGTGAGAGCTTTGTCTGCTACCGGAACATCATTTACAATTTTTTTGTAGAAATTACTTAATAAACGTTAAGTTATTCCCCGCTGCTAACTCCATACTGTGCCATTGCGCTGTCATTCTTCGCCTTCAGCGTCACGAGGCGCGAGTAGAGTGTGTCGCACTCTTTGTCGTCGAGGCCGCGGGATCTGAGGTCGCTGAGTATACTGATTGCTCTCTCGAGATCTCCTCTTGCCGCGAGGATAAGCGACGCGTTGTATGCCGACGGCACATGCGAGCTCGTTTCATATGCCGATAAAAAGAGATTGAGCGCGTAGTCAAGGTTTCCGTTCTCCGCAGCCTTATATGCCTCCTCCACGCTTTCGTTCTTCGGCTTATTGTCCTTGAGTGTTACCGTTATATAACGCATTCTCGGCGCAAAGTCGGAGATAATCTCACTCTTTTTATCACTCAGGGCATCGCTCAAGAGCTGGTCCTCGGACATGATGGTGTAGAAGATAAATGCTTCGGGATCGAAAATCTCATAGTCGAGATTATCAGTCGCATAGTTTCTGACAGCTACTATTCTTCCCGTTTCGGTATCTGTGACGGTGAGGGAGAATGCAATGTAGACATATCTATAGAGAATGTATTGAAGCCTCGTATTCCCTGTGTATGCGTCCTTCACTTCCTTTACGTCTATATACTCATCTGTCTTGAGAGAAGTAATCTTCGGCTCGATGAGAGCATCAACTCCGTTGTTCTTGAGTGTCGTCAGGAAACCGAAGCCTGTAGCGTAGTTGGAATTGTAGTAATTCGAAATGACGTTGTAATAAGACGAGGATGCGAAGACCTTGTTCACCATATTCGTCACTTCATTAGCAGCTTCCCTGTTGATTGAATCGTATTTATAAGTGGAATAGAAGAAGTAAACAGGCCAGTTGTAGTCGTACATATCGAGGTTATACCTTATGTACATAGGAATGTTCTGGCTGCCCCTGTATTCCTCAGTCGGAGCTATCATAATGGTGCGGTACGAGCTCATATCTATCTTACTCGGCTCCATGTATTGTACGTCGATAGTCGTCATACAGGACGGAAAGAGGATAAGAACCAAAGTCAATAATAATGCGAAAAGTATGTGTTTACTCATAAAACCCCCAGCGAATTAAGTTTAATCTACCTCTATTATAACGTGAACTACTTGGTAATCAATTACCAGAGCATCATGGCTGAGATTTTTCTCGACATGGGTGCGTCCATGACACCGCTACTGCTATTGCTAGACAGCTACTTTGTATACATATGGCATTCGTATCTCTGCCATTTGTATTGGTTTACCCGTCCTCTGACTGTATAGACGGAGGATATTGTATGCTCCGACTGCATC
>CAVIUT010000023.1:0-24559 GCA_963646155.1 Eggerthellaceae bacterium
ATATAAAAAACGGGAAGAAGTTATTTTGACCATCAAACATGTACATATATCTACACATTTGTCGAGGAATGGCAAAAGAATAAGGCGGCAGATAAACCGCCGCCCTGAAATCTAATTAAAAGCTACATTCAACCATTCGATTCCGTCGATGACTGCTGTCAGATATGGAGCAGACTGGAATTCAGGATATGATTCGTGGAATACGCCATCCCAAACTGCTTCGTTTGTATCTGCTGTGAAGTCGCCGTCAGTGTCGAGAGCAAATGCGTGAGTAAGAGTCTTACCGCCGTCAACTGTGAACTTGGATGTGTCGAATACATCGAGCTCGCCAGCCTTGAATGCGGCAATTGCCTTGTCGAGTGCTTCCTGTGTGCCGGGTGCTGCGATAGCTGTGTTGAGCTCTGTGATAACAACATCGCCATCAGCAACTGTACCTGTCCAGTCAGATGCGTTCTCTACACCGTCAATGTAATTCTTGATGAATGTGTAGAAGTATCTTGTCCAGTCAATCCTGCAGGAGAGAAGAGAAGCTTCAGGAGCAACGTGTGTCATGTCTGTGTTGTATCCTGTGTGGTAGACACCAGCCTTCTGAGCTGCAAGAGCAGGAGAAGTTGTATCTGAATGCTGGCTGATCATGATTGCACCTGCATCGATGAGAGCGTTAGCTGCTGCCTCTTCGAGAGTAGCGTCACCCCATGTACCTACGAAGTAAACCTTCATTGTTGCACTTGGACATACGCTTCTGACGCCGAGGAAGTAACCTGACATACCGGAGATAACTTCAGCAAATGAGAATGCGCCTACATAACCGATAACTGCTTCTTCCGGCTCGATCGTTCCTTCGTCGATAAGCTGCTGGAGCTTCATACCTGCTGCGATACCTGCAAGATATCTGCCTTCGTAGATAGCTGCAAATGCGTTGTGAGTGTTCGGGTTGTCATCAATCTGTGAACCACAGTTCGTGAGGCCGACAAAGATTGTGTCAGGATATTCTTTTGATGCCTCAAGCATGTAATGCTCAAATCCATAGCTGTTGTTGAAGATGATTTCACAGCCTTCTGCTGCAAGTTCTTCGTTGTTGTCTCTAGCGAGTGAAGACTCTGTTGTGTTTCTCTTGACGATGAGTTCAACGTCATATCCTTCAGCTGCGAGCTTCTCGAGCGCATTGTTCATACCGTTCATGAAGTTCCATGTGTACCCCTGGTCAGACTCGTCGTTGATTACAACAAAACCGACTTTTGTTGCTTCTTTTGCTGTTGAAGCTGTCTGCTCTGCGCTTCCGTTAGCAAAAAGAGCGAGAGTCATCAAAAGAGCAAGAGCCAATGCTAATGTTTTTTTCATAAATTAATTCTCCTCTGAGGCATTTACGAAGAAGTACCTCACACTTCTTATGTTATTATGCCCTTTCTGCGCTGTAAAGAATTATTTTTATTTAAATAGATAATCCCTTACATAATACCAAATAAAGAGCATAAAAATTAGGATATCCTAAAAATAAGATACCCTAAATCTATGTTTATGTAAATACCAATTATCTTTCTTCTCTGAAATAATTGACGCCGAGGGAAGCAGGCGGCTGCTTGTCGCGCACATTTTTCATACTTGTGATGACAAGTACAATTACTGTTACCACATACGGCAGTATCTTGTAAAGCTCCGTCGGGAAGAAAGGAACGATTATTCTGAGGTACATAATCATAAGTGCACCGAATAAAACAGAGCTCCATGTTGCATTGAGAGGTCTCCATGTACAGAAGATCACAAGAGCAACTGCAAGCCATCCGGTACCTGAAAGGGATGCTTCAATCCATACACATCCGGCAGTTGTCATTGTATAGACCATACCCCCGATAGCCGAGATTCCGCCGCCGATCATCGATGCCAGGTACTTATACTTTGTAATGTTTATACCTGCAGCATCAGCAGTGACCGGAGACTCACCTACAGCCCTCAGGTACATTCCTGTCTTTGTGCGGGAAAGGAAGAAGTGCATTGCGACGGCAAGGATGATTGCCATGTAGAAGAACTCCGACTGGTTGAAGAGTATCTTTCCGATTATCGGGATGTTCTTTAAAAAGTCCGGCATGAACTTGTTGTCGAACGCGAACTTGAGATCGTTGGAAAGAGTTACGTAACCGCCGACCTCGAGCCTTCTGAGTTCTCCTGCGAACTTTGCGACCCCCGTTCCGAATGTTGCCATTGCCAGCCCTGTGACATTCTGGTTGGCACGAAGAGTTACAGTGATGAATGAGAAGAGTCCGCCTGCAAGAGCACCGACGGCAAAGGATGCAAGGATGGCGAGTAGAATTGCCACGAATGCATTTGCATTGCCTTCCCCTACTGCACTCTCGTAGAGATTGGGGGCGATGAGGCCGAATATACCTCCCATGTACATGATACCTTCGACACCGAGGTTCAGGTTCCCCGACTTCTCGGTAAGAATTTCACCCAGTGTACCGAACATCAATGCTGTGCCGTAAGCGCCGGCTGCTGCAAACAAAAGTACTAATGCGTTCATACCTTATCCTCCCCGTTTTTTCCGCCCTTTCTGAAGATCAGCTTGTAGTTGATGAAGAACTCGCATCCGAGCATACAGAAGAGGAGTATACCAGAGACAATCTGGGCTACCGATGCAGGAACGCTGAGCTTCGTCTGAAGGGTAGCTGATCCTTTGTCGATAATAGCAAGAATAGATGCAATTATAATCATTGCAAATGAGTTGAGCTGGCTCAGCCATGCAACTGTGATGGAGGTAAATCCGACACCGCCGGCAACGTCACTGTTGAGTGTACCGTTGGCACCGCTGACGAGCATCCAGCCGACAAGACCTGAAATGGCACCGCTGAAGAGCATCGTTCTCATCATGACCCAGCCAACATCCATTCCGGCATAGCGCGCAGTATTTAACGAGTCACCGATTACGGCAACTTCATATCCGTGCTTCGTGTAGTTCATGTAGATATGAACGACTACGACAAGAACAAGGACGATAATCCAGCCGCAGTAGATTCCGAGTACGTTCGGCAGTCTCGCGTTGTCCTTGAACATCGGGATAATCTGTGTTCCCTGTCTGCCTTCCCACGGGCCGCCCTGGAGCCAGCGTACGATACCGATAGCTATGTAGTTCATCATGAGGGTGAAAAGCGTTTCATTGGTATTGTACTTTGCTTTGAAGAAGCCGGGGATGAATGCCCATATGGCACCACCGAGTGCACCGGCAACCATCATAATCATGAGCATCAGGAACCTTGACTGGATTACACTCTGGAAGTGTATTGCAAAGTAGGTTGCCCATATAGCGCCCATTGTAATCTGACCTTCAGCTCCGATGTTCCAGAACTTCATCTTGAAACATGGTGCGATGGCAAGGGCACAGCCGAGAAGAGGAATTGCCTTCTTTACTGTCTGACGAATATATCCGGGCTTCGAAAGTGCGCCAGATATCATAACGCCGTAGGACTGGAAGGGGTTCTTTCCGGCAAGGAGGATTGGAATCATACCGAGAAGCAGTGCAACTACAATCGAGCCCACTCTGATAGCCCAGGCTTTTCTGCTGTCCATTCCGTCTCTTTTAGCGAGACGAATCAAAGGTGCTTTCTTCGCTTCCATTATTCTCTCTCCTTTCCGCCGACAGTAGTCATCATGAAGCCGATTTCTTCTTTTGTCGTATTGCGTGCATCTACGATACCGCTTACCTGGCCGTCGCAGAGAACGAGGATTCTGTCGCAGAGTTCGAGGAGGACATCGAGTTCCTCACCGACATATACAACTGCAACCCCCTTCATCTTCTGCTCGGTGAGAAGATTGTATATCGTATAGGATGTGTTGATATCGAGACCGCGGACTGCATAGGCTGTTAGGAGTACATTCGGCTCGGATGCAATCTCTCTTCCGACGAGAACCTTCTGTATGTTACCACCGCTCATACGTCTTACAGGAAATTCCGTTGACGGTGTGACGACTTCCAAATCCTTCCAGATTCTATCTGCTGTTGCCTGAGGAACCTTCCTGTTGAAGAAAATCGACTTACCGCCTCTCCATGTGCGGAGCATCATGTTGTTAGTCATACCCATTGACCCGACAAGGCCCATACCAAGTCTGTCTTCAGGAACAAATGCCATACCGACCCCGATTTCTCTGATTTTCTTCGGGGGCAGGCCGACAAGTTCCTTCTCCGTCCCGTTATCTTGGTCGATGTATTTGATTGAACCCTCAGTCATCGGATAGAGTCCCGTCATACACTCTAAGAGTTCCTTCTGGCCAGAGCCTGCAACACCGGCTATACCGAGGATTTCGCCTCCCAGTGCCTCGAAGGAAACCTTCTTGAGCTTCTCAACGCCCTCGTTATCCTTACAGGAGATGGAGTTGATAACAAGCCTCGGCCTGGGATCAGCGTACCTCGGCCTATCTATATTAAGCACGACTGCGTGCCCGACCATCATGTCGGTAAGGCTCTGAGGGCTTGATTCGCTGGTCTTTACAGTTCCGATGTACTTACCTTTCCTGAGTACTGCTACCTTATCGGAAATGGCCATAACCTCTGCAAGCTTATGTGTAATGATGACAATAGCCTTGCCGTCCCTCTTCATGTTCCTCAAAACGTCGAAGAGCTTATCTGTCTCCTGCGGAGTAAGGACTGCTGTAGGTTCATCGAGAATCAATATCTCGGCGCCTCTGTAGAGAACCTTTACGATTTCGACTGTCTGCTTCTGGGAAACCGACATGTCGTAAACCTTCATCGCCGGGTCTATATCAAAGCCGTAACGGTCACAGATTTCCTTAACCTTATGATTGGTGGACTTTATGTCCATCTCTTCATCAAGGCCGAGGATGATGTTCTGAGCAGCCGTGAATACATCTACAAGGTGGTAATGCTGGTGAATCATTCCGATTCCGAGATCAAAGGCATCCTTCGGAGAGCGGATTGTGACTTCCCTGCCGTCGGCATAAATCTGTCCCTCGTCAGGTTGATAAATACCGCTCAGCATATTCATCAAAGTTGTCTTACCGCTGCCGTTCTCACCCAGGAGGGAGAGAATCTCGCCCCTCTTGATTTCCAGATCGATTGAGTCATTGGCGACAACACTGCCGAACCGTTTTGTAATACCCTTTAGTTCTATAGCACTGTTATTAAGCATTGTGTCTCCTGATAAAACTGGATTCCAGTTCACACTGGTGTTTCGAAGTTAATTCTATCACCCGTTTTTTTAAGTCTGCAACAAAAAACAACAAATTCTATACTCCGGGTGAACTTGCAGAAATCGGGCAGAATTGCCCGATTATAATGCCACAGTAAATTCAATCTCCACTTTTCCGCCCTTGGGAAGTGCTGCGACCTCAAAAGCACAGCGTGCGGGGAGAACCGAAGCATCCTTAAAAGCTTCAGCGTAGACGGAGTTGACAGACGCAAAGTCGTTTATATCCTCCAGGTACACAACAGCCTTGACTGTGTTCTCGATTTTTCCACCGCCGGCATTGATTATTGCCTTTGCATTCTTGAAAATCTGCTTTGCCTGTTCTTCAGCCGTATCTCCGACGAGTGTGCCGCTTACAGGGTCGAGAGCCAGAACTCCCGAGACGAACATAAAGCCGTTTGCCTTGACTGCCTGGCTGTAGGGCCCGACTGCCTTCGGTCCCAGTGGTGTGTCAACTCTTCCAATCATCGCTTCTTTCTCCTTAAGGTTTATATCCATTACCTTTTCAAGTATTTCATAGGGTTCATTAATGAGCGGAAGGTTTTCTTCATTCGAGACCGAGAATCCGAACCCCCAGCTTACGCCTAAGAAACTCACTCCAGCCTCTCTCGCCCCGTTGAGGTCGTTTGATGTGTCGCCGACCATCACAACTTCCGTCTTATCGACGCCGAGAGAGGATATCGCGCTCAATATAACCTGAGCTTTTGTTATTCCGCCGTCAACCTCCGGCCCTTTTATTACATCAAAGCAGTCATCCATATTCTGAGAGTGGATGCACCTCACGGCGAGCTCTTCCATCTTGTTTGTGGCAACTGCAGTCTTTATTCCCTGAGCTTTGAGGGCGTATAAAAGTTCCTTTATGCCACTGTACGGCTTCATCTGGAACATGCCCTTCTCGTTGTAGTATTTACGGTAGACGGCAACGCAGTGCTCGATTTTATCTTCAGGGACGGAGAACGTTATTCTGAAACAGTCCCTGAGAGGTGGTCCGATAAACCTCTTGAGGTAGTCACGTGTGTATGAGGAAGTATCGTATCCGATACCCTCCACAGTCCTGAGCGCGCTCGACATAATCCCTTCCGAGCTGTCGCAGAGTGTTCCGTCAAAATCAAATATAACTGCCTTTACCATCTATAAGCTCCAATCCTAAATCATGCACAGAGGAAGAAGAAGCAAGTATGGAGACGCTCTCGCCATTCCACTTGAGGCTCGCCTTTCCTCCTGCTTCTCTGACTATCAACACGCCTGCCGCTATGTCGTACCTGTAAAGAAACTCCTCATAGTAGATTGCACACCGTCCCGATGCTACGTAGCAAAGGGAACAGGCTGCACTTCCTATGCTCCTCATATCACTGAAGTGGTCGTAGAAACGACGCATTTTAATTATGTATTCGTCAAGAAAGTCATGTTTTCTGTGGGGTGGAACAAGAAGAGCAAGTGACTTTCTGCTTTCTGCGCCCTCGCTTGTCTCGATTTTCCTGCCGTTGAGAAAAGCCCCTTCTCCTCTGAGTGCGTAGAAAACCTCATTCTGCCCCGGAACGGCAACTACCCCCAGCGCAAGTCCCTCTTCGTCCTCGAATGCAATGGATATTGTATAAAGCGGGAAGGACCACATGAAGTCGACGGTGCCGTCTATAGGGTCGACTATCCAGCGTCTTTTCGTGTCCCCGCTTTCTCCACTCTCCTCGCCGTACCATCCGTCAAGGGGAAACTCTTCAGTAATGCGGGAGTGTATCAACTCTTCCGAGAGTTTATCGGCCTTCGTGACGTAGTCATTCTCAGCTTTATTTTCGACAGAGAATCTCAGCTTCTCATGCTCAAGAAGAAACGACGAAGTAGAGGAGGCAATATCGAGTGCCGCATCCAGGCGTTTTCTGAGTTCATCCCTATCCATTGTCCATAGCCTTATTTTTAATCTGCTCGCCTATATATGTAACCCTTTTCCAGTCGGAGGGAGAGAAACTCTCCTTAGTCAATGTCTTTTCATAGGCATCCGAAAGCGAGAACGAGTCATCGATATAGAGGAGGATTGCAGTCCATTTATCAGAGCCGTATGCATACATGACACCGCCGGCATTATTATAGAGTTCGGATTTTCTCAATTCGTCCTTCACAAGGTTGTGTGATATTATTACCGACATCGAGTATTGAGCTATGTTGAAAAGCTTATCCTTTCCCTCATTTCTCGACTTCTCCCAGCTGTTGTGAATTACTTCCTCAAATTCCTCCGCTGTCTGTACTCCCGCGTCTTTCAGGAAATCGGCAAAAACAGATGAAGATGACAGAGAGAGGTATATTTCACGTATAATCCCGCTGTAAGGAATGTCCTCGTCCTTATCATCAGAGACAAGAGGAAGCTCTTCGTCGTCGTCAAGCTCTTCCATAGTGAGAATCTGATGCTCTTCTTCAGGAGAATCAGTATCTTCTGAAGATGCTTGAGGAATATCTTCCTCTACACCATTCTCACCTTCACTAATCTCACTAGATTCTTCCTCTTCTGTTTCCTCTTCCTCTACAGGGGCGGGGATATCGAGAGCATCTCCCTCGATAATAGGAGACTCCTTTTCTGACTCATCCTCAGTCTCTTCAAGCCCCATGAATGCACTGAGCCAGCTTGACTGAGTGTTCTTTGGCTCGTTCTCAGTAGAAGAAGTCGCTTCTTCCTCAGCGTTCTCTTCACTCTTTACTTCGTCCTCCCCCTCATCGATTGACGGGAGCGTGAAGGAGTCATCGTTATCGAGTGCCTCTTCCGGCTCTTCCTGAGCATCAGGAATATCGGAAGGAATTGAATCCACAGTTTCTTCTTCAGGGACTGTGTTCTCTGAAGATTGCTCATCAAGTTCTTCATGAACTGTTTCATCTTCTTCATCGAGAGGCTTTTCTTCTTCAAAAAGAATTGGTTCTTCCTGAGAAGGGAGGATTTCCTCCTTATCGAATTCTTCTTTATCCTCTATCTCTTCATCTTCAGCATCATCAAGCTCTTCTTGGGCTTTTTCTTCTTCTATTTCCTCGTTTAGAGGTTTTTCTTCATTGTCGAGAGAAGTTTCTTCAAACGGAAGATTGAATGAGGAGTCATCAAGTTCTTCAGCCTTTTCCTCCTCCTCTGTAAATTCCTCTTCGTCTTCTTTCTCTATCTCTTCATCGAGTAGCTTTTCTTCTTCCTCTTCTTCGTCGGGGATATCATCATCAAATAGAGGGAGCGTGGGAGACTTCTCGAGGACTGTTTCCTCTTCGGGTGAATAATCACTTTCGTCGTCCTCTTTTGAGCTTTCGTCAGAGGTGTCCTTCTCGTCCTCTTCATCAAGAAGGTCGAAGAAGTCCAGCTGCCCGTCGCCCTCGTCTTCTGTCTGAGCATCATCGTCAAAGGTCTTCTCTTCTTCGTTCTGCTCTTCGTTCTCCTCTTCGATGTAGTACTCGTCTTCTTCCTTCTCGCCTACATCGTCGAGTCTCTCCTCTTCTTCGCTGTCGTCGAATATATCGTCATCGAGGTCGAGAGTATACTTTTCCTCTTCTTCGCTCTCCTTCTCTTCTTTGGCGATTATCTCATCGGTAAGAGCATACTTCTCTTCTTCCTTCTTTATGTCGACAACCTTCTTCTCGTATTCAGGAGGAAGAACATCGGTGTCGCTTTCGTTAAGAGTATCGTTGTCCCCGTCGCTGTTGTCATACTCATACTCATCGCTGATCTTGTCGTCATCGTCGTCCGGGAGGGGCGGAACATCTCTGACAAATTCATCCTCGTCGATTACCTTGTACTCGCTTGCCTTCTCGGGGAAATCCAAATCGCCGAGGAGCGATTTTATAAGCTCATGCTTTGAGTTTCTGTTTCTTGCAGCATCAGCCATGAAGACGGAAGATATCGTCAACGACGGGCCGTTTATCATATCCTCCTCCTGGTCCGGGTCTACGATAAGCCTCTTATGGCCGTAGGATGCCTTGAGAGAGAGTTCCTCACTCCTCTTTTCTTCAACATCCTTCATACGTGAAGGAGTTGAGAAAATATTAGAGTCGTAATACGACGGAAGGACGGAAATATCGATTGAATTACCGTCGTATGTATATGTGTCGATTCCGGTACGGAAGAATATCGCAGAAACATCCTTGAGTGCAGCCTCACGCCTTGAGAGCGACGCGGAAAGTGCAATAAAGCGCGGAATATGCTTCCCGACGAATGTGTAGATTCTATCCTCGAGTGCAACAAACGGATAGCGCATTGCGCTCCAGTAGCCGAGCTTAAGTAGGGATATCATATCGAGCGCCCCGGCGGATGCAGTGAACGGCTTGAAATCCTCACTCTCAAGAGATGTTAGCTTATCAAGTGTATAGAGGTCAAAGCCGTCACGTTCTCTTGCAAGCTCTTCAGCTCTTCCCTCCCAGCCGTTTTCCTTCGTAATTATGCGGTAGACTTCGTCTTCACTCTTATTTGCGAGCGCCTCGCCCTTCTTTGCGCGTGCGAGTGCAAACTCGTCGCTGTATGCCTGAACACGCATACATAAATCGTCGATTCCGTTGAGGCTCTTATCTGCGATGTTGTCGATGTTGATTACGTATGTATTTACATCTCTAGAAGTAAATGAAAGGGCCTCCCATTTCTCCTCGAGAAGGGACAAAAGCATCACAGTATCTTTCTTGAGGCTCTCTTCAGTAATAATATCAGGGATAAGGTAGGATGAAATTACACTTCTATACTTCTCACCTTCGTCCCTGCTCTTCTCTCCCTCACTCATGAAAAGGGCTGTCTTGTTCTCGACTATCCTGATAATCCTTCTCAAGATGTCGTCCGTCACATCCTTGAGCCTGTTCCAGTCCTTTATGCTTATATTCCTTTTACTGCCGTAAACGGTGAGGTATGAGGAGAGAAGCACAGACTGAAGTACAACAGGCATGAGAGACGCCGACGCATTCTTTCTCTGGTCTTTCTTCTTCTCTTTAAGGACTTTTCTCTCATCCCAGAGTGAAAGCTTTATAAGTTCAAGAGGATTATACTCCCTCATTATTCTCGCAATTGTAGAGAAATCGTTGGAAAGGTAGCCATAACTCTCCTCGATGTTTTTCCCGGCCTTCTGCGAAGGAATTCTTTTTATTTCATCAAGTGGAGAAAAGAAATCGTACACCATTTTCTTCCTTACTGGATATGCATAACGTTCTTTCTATATGCCTTGAGTCCGAGTCTCAGGCACTCAGCCGCCATCTTGAGCTCCTCTTCATTGAGCACATAGGCGAACCTCGCCTGACATCTGCCGTAACCGGGTGTCCAGTAAAAACCCTCGGCAGGTGCAAACATGACTGTATTTCCCTTATATGAGAACTCGGTAAGCATGTAGGATGCAAACTTCTCCGCGTCATCAACCGGAAGGTCGGCTATGAAATAGAATGCACCCTTCGGCATCGTGACCCTCACGCCCTCGATGCGCTGCATTGCCTTAACGAGGGTATTACGCCTTCTCTCATACTCGGCCACCGTTGTCGTTATATACTCCTCGGGAGCCGTCAAAGCTGCCGCTGCCGCCTCCTCTTCAACAGCAGGAGGACAGAGCCTTGCCTGTGCCATCTTGAGGCAGTTGTTGATGAATTCATGATTCTTCGTAACGATTGCCCCGATACGGGAACCGCACATCGAGAATCTCTTCGAGAAACTGTCTATGCAGATAATCCTGTCGGCATATTCAGGGAATGACAGAACGGAAGTAAACTTCTTACCGTCGTAGCAGAACTCCCTGTAGACCTCATCAACAACAAGGAAGATATCTCTTTTGCGGCAGAGTTCCAACAGCGCCGTAAGTTCGTCCTTAGTATATATATGTCCCGTCGGGTTATTCGGTGAGCAGAGAAGTATCGCAGTCGTCTTCTTGTTGATTTTGTCCTCGAATGCATCGATTGAGGGCAGGATGAAGCCGTTTGAGGAGGATGATGTCACCGGTCTGAGTTCAACCATTGCAACTTTGGCAAACGTCGCAACGTTGGTGTAGTAAGGCTCGGGGATAATCACTTCGTCGTAAGGATCGCAGAGTGTGATGAATGTAAACTGGAGGGCTTCGGATCCTCCTGTTGTTATCATAATGTCATCGACTGTCAAATCCTCGACTCCCATCTTCTTGTAGTAGCCGAGAAGAGACGTGCGCAGTTTCATCTCCCCCTCGCTGAGGCCGTAGGCTATGGTCTCGGCGCTGTAGTTATGAATAGCATCAAGCGCCTCTTTGGGTGTTTTAATATCCGGCTGACCTATGTTGAGGTGGATGACATGAATGCCGTTCTCCTCAGCCCTGCGACTGAGCGGAACGAGTCTTCTTATCGGAGAACATTGAAAGCCTGAAATACGGTTCGACATCTGCATAGCCAAAATCTCCCTTACTCCGGAATGGATGCATCATCGACACCGCTCGTTCCGGCCTGTGTCATATCTACAAGTTTCTGGATGAACTTTCTGTTGTCGAGCAGCGGACTGATTGCCCTGCCGTGATGGAGGCGTGATATAACACGGGCAAAGAGCTCTGTGACATCTGCCTGGATGAACCATTCCTTCTCCAGGAGTTCCTTACCCTGATAGACACCGTTTGTTCCGATGATTCTGTAGAAGATACCTTCCTTATAAGCCTGGTCGAAGTTCTCGATGGCGCTGCCGTTGAAGAACGGAAGTGATACCATCACGATAATCTTCTTCGCGCCCCTGTTCATGAGTTCCTTCATTGCGATAATCATCGTACCGCCTGTTGCTATCATATCGTCAGCCATGAGGACGGTCTTACCTTTGACGTCACCCAGGAGGTTGATGGACTTTATGTTCGTATTCTTTGCAGAGGTTGAAACCATCGAGTAATCCCTCTCCTTATAGAGGATTGCAAGGGGCCTGTGGAGTGCCTGTGCATAAAACTTGTTTCTGCTTACAGCTCCGGTGTCCGGAGAGACGACTACGATATCTGGATCGGAGAAATCGATGAGCTTACGTAGTGCGATGAGAGTCTGGTACGAGCCGTGGACGTTCTCGAGTGCACATGTACTGAATGCGTTTTCGATTTCACGTGAGTGTATGTCGAGTGTGATTATCCTATCAACCCCTAATTCCTCGCAGAAGCGCGCAAAAAGTGCCGCGGTCAAAGGCTCACGGGAGGCCTTCTTGTGCTGTCTGGCATACGGGTAAGAGGGAAGAACAAGGGTAATCGATTCGGCACCTGCGTTATGGAGGGCATTGACCGTCGTGAAGAGGAACATCAAATGGTCATTAATCGATAGCTGTACCGGCTCCTCCGCTCCGGCAACCTTAATCGGAGCATTATTCGATACATCATGGATGAGGTATACACTGAGGCCTCTGACAGGGTCGATTATCTCAGCCTTCTCCTCACCGTTCGAAAACCTCGTGTATTTCACGTTGACTGTAAAGTCGGGACAGTGGAATGAAGTGGGAAGCTTTCCCGTCGGAATCTTCTTGCTGTCGATGTCGTCGAGAAAAGTTACTTCTTTAAGCAACTCGTCAGCCGTTATGCCGTGGCGTTTTGTCAGGGCCTCTGAGAGTTTCTCATATCTGTCGATATAAAGCCTTCTGAGATGCTTCACAACCTTGCCGGTGAAATATTCTGAGCCAGGGCCGGCAATAACCCCTAACTTATGTGGTTTTAAGATACTCATAGCTAAAAGATACTTCATTCACTTATACGCTTTCAAGCTCCAAAAAGCCGATAGAAAACAAATATTGTGTCCGTATTCACCCCGCTTTAAAGAAAAAAAGATGAAAGAATGTAAAATATTCCCCAGAATTATGACAATTTCGCCCACGGAGCGCGGTTAAAAGGTATGAAAAACAAAATTCTCCTTATTCTCTTACATCTCCTCTCACTTCTTTCCTGCACCAACAAGGACATCGTAATCGAGAATCTCCTATCAGGGAAAAACAAAAACGGCGCAGCTGTCATCGACTACGGACTAGTCGACAACTCGACGTTTTCCATCACCTTCTCAGAAAGGGTCGAAATAAGAGAAGTAGTCTTCAACGGTGAAAGGGAGGCAAAAAGCCTTGCAGGTGAGACGATAACAATTTCCCTGCCCCACACTCTCGATATGGGAGAGAAGTTCACTCTCGCCCTTACCTTCACTAAAAACGGAGGTAACACCACCCGTGCCTCCTTCACCCTCTGGGGCAGGAACTCCAAAAAGGCAGGACTCTTATTGAATAAGGTATCTGTCGACGGCAACAGGACCAACCCCGACAGAATTGAACTCCTTGTCACGAAAGGGGGGAATATCGGGGGAATGGCCGTAACCGATGATACAGCTGAAGAAGGCGTTGTACTTCCGTCGATGGAAGTGAGTCGCGGGGACCTTATCGTAATCTACTGGGACAGCAGAAGCGGAAAGGAAAACTTCATACGCGACTATGAAAAAGGTCTCTACACCTACTACATCAACGGCGGGATGGAAAGCACGCTCATAAGCACAACCGGTGGAATTCTCGTCTACGACGAAGTCGGCGGGAGCATAACTGACGCATTAATCTACTCAAACTTCACAGAGGCATCGACTAAAAAGGATAAGTTTACAGCTCTTGTTGAATTACTCGAGGAGGAAGGAGAGTGGGAGGGAGAAGCGGTCTCGAGCGAAGAGATTACAGCCTCCAGAATACTAGCCCGCCTCCCCGGAGGAATTGACCGCAACACCTCCGACGACTGGTTCACAACAATAGCCGGAGTCAAATTCGGCTGGGAGCACACATATACCCCCTACTCTCCTGATTGAGAGAAAAAGCGGGCCCTTTTTGAGCCCGCCATATATTATAAGGATATAATCGTTCCAAGACTTGAGAGTGTTACATTCGTGGAAGATGATACATCCACTTCGACTCCTCCCAGAGATAAACCCTCAAAGGTGTACTCTGTACTTTTTATACTTGACGATGTGGAGATAGAGTAGCTCTCACCCTTTTCAAGACTGCTCGACGCAAGAAGAAGGCTCGTAGAAACAACATCATCGGGAAGAGTGAACGAAAGAATAATAGTCCCGTCATCCTTGAGGAGTGTCAGTGTGTCGCCAGAAGAGAGCGCTGTCGTGCCACCCATATTCCCCGGTGCAGCCATGCCGTCCTGAGGTCCCATTGCGTTCCCGCTTTCTCCATCCGGCTTCTCGGGAGGTGTTGTTGCGCCATCTGCGGGAGGAGTCATCGCATTTCCGTTTGTTCCATTCGGAGGAGTCATCATGTTGCCACCTGCCATAGTTCCGTTTGATGGAAGCTCAGGAGGAGCTGAAGTGCTCTCACCAGATGGGATGGAAGGAGGATTTGAACCATTCGAGGGTGCTGTGCCGCCCTCTCCCAGGCCTCCGCCCATGTCCACACCGGCGTTTGTTGTAAGATAGCAGCCGCTTGTACCACTCCCCTGAGGAAGGTTGTTCGTTCCTCCGAGAGCTATGACCGTCCCGCCGTTATAGACAAAGCGCGAGTCCTCGTCACAGTCTATGCCGCCCTCCGGAACTGATGCTCCCAGTGCAATGAGAGTACCGTCGTTTATGGTGATTGTGCCGTTGCAGTCAACAGCATCATTAGCCGACGAATGAGCATAAACGAGGCCACCGTTGATTTCGATATAACAGTCGCCGTCGACTGATGCGTTTATAGCGTCGTCTGTTGTGTTGAGAACAACCTTGCCTCCGTTGATTGTAACGCTTCTCTTACCCTCGATTCCCTCCGGCGACACTCCGTCATCTGCATCAGAAGACGAATCTTCCCTCGGGGTTGCCGTAGTTGTAATCGTAATAAGGCCGTTATTGATGAATACATCGGCTGACGGGTCATTCTCTGTGGATGACGTATCTCCGTCTTCATCCGGATCGAACGACGCAGTCATACCCTTTCCACTTGTTTTTATATTTATCTCGCCGCCGTTGATGAGGATATAACCCTTGTCTCTGCCATACTCACTCTCATTCTCATCTCCTTCAACTTTTATTCCCTTGTTCTCCATGCCCTCTGTCATATTGAGTCCGGTAATATTGACTTCTCCACTGTTCTGAACATAGCCGTTTGTGCTCTTGATTCCTGTCCCGTCGCTGTATGTCGAGTCAAGTGTGACATTGACAGTGCCGCCGTTGACAACAACTACATCGTCCGAGACTATGCCGTTTTTGTTTGTTGCATAGACGTTGAGAATACCATCTCCGCTGATAACGAGTGAGCCGCAGGACTTAACTGCGTTTGTTGTGGTATCGTCAGTGGCAGAGCAGCCTGTGAGTGTGCTCTCTCCCTTGAGAATTAAAAAACATGTGTAGTATGGAGCCTCTCCATCATCGTCTTCATCTCCGTCAAGCTTCAATGCCTGTTTGTCGCTGTCTGTCTTACTTGTTATCGTTACACTGTTCAGCGTCACACAATAGTTAGATTTTTCATTGACTATCTCCACACCTATTTCAGATTCTCCCGAGAGAATGTAGTTGTATTTATTATCTGAACTGTTTGTAATCGTAACCTTCTTCTTCGAGACTTCTATTTTTATTCCTTTATCAGTGTCTTCAGAAGCAGTAATACCTGTCAGATTTATCTCAACATCTGTATATTCATCTTCGTCTAAAACATAGTCTTCTGCATTGTATGTTGACGGCCTCTGGTCGCTTGAAGGAGTAACAGTTGTAATTGCCTCTTCATCTGTAATCCAGCCTGATATTGTAGAGGAGTATGTGCCGCTGATTCCCGCCTCTGTATTTGCTGCTTTTGCACTCTGAGAGTTACTGTTAATCATATTCTCTATCATCTCCGCAGAGCTTTCCGCACCTGATGCACATGATACGAAGACCAGAGATACGAGTAACACCAAAGAAATGATTGTTCTTCTGATTTTGTTCTTCATCTTTTTTTCTCCTTGTGAAAAGAGAATAGAGCGTGAAGCTTAAAGAAAGCTTGAAAAATCTTAATCTTCTTTTTTTATTTCAAATGTAAATTCAATCCACTTACCGTATTCACTTTCGACTGAGAGGGAGGCATTGTGATTGCTCGCAATCGTCTTCGCCATCGCAAGTCCCAGGCCGTAGTTACCGCTTTCCCTCGAGCGGGCTTTATCTACACGGTAGAAGCGCTCGAAGATTTTGTCCCTGTCCTCTTTCCTGACGCCTACACCTTCGTTATAGACCTTTAGAACTGCTGTCTTCGATTTCTCCAGAAGAGTTACACTTATTTTTGAATTGTCATAGGAGTACTTGAGTGCGTTCGAGAGGAGAATCGATATGAGCTTCTCCATCTCCTTTTCATCTCCTTTTATATATACGTCTTCCGTTATACTGCATTCAATTTCCCTTCCGCTCTCGAAGGCAAGTGCTTCGAATGGAAGTACGACACCGTCAACAAGGCGCGAAAAGTTTATGCGAACGGGAGAAAAGGACGTTTTATTGACACTTGTCAAGAACAGCAAATCCTTTACAAGGCCGTCCATTCTGTGTGTCTCAGTTATTATGTACTCGAGCCACTTGTTGTCTCCCGTCTCGTTTTTGAGAACATCTGCATTGGCCTGTATTACGGCTATGGGAGTTTTGAGCTCGTGGCTTGCGTCAGATATGAACTGGGTCTGTTTCTCGAATGCCTCCTCGACTGGCTTCACCATCATACTGGAAAGCTTTAATGCAAGGAAGAACAATACTATCCACGACGAGAGTCCCCCGATAAGTCCCCACATCAGGGTGCGTCTGAAGTCGTTGATTGAAGATGACGCGTCAAGAACTATATACGAATAGCCGTCGGGCGTTGTGTGCCTGAGGTAATAATAGCCGTTGGTGTAATTGAACTCGTCCCCGCTTTTCTGTATTGAGAGTAGTATGGTGGAAACAGTTTCATCTGTATAGTCACTCCGCGCGCTTGTCCACTTCGTCATATTCCCGCTTGAGTCTGTCTCTATTGTAAGAGTGCTTTCATTTGAGAAGCGGAAAGCTGTGTTCGGATTATTATTGCCACCTTTTGTGTTATCTGACGGGATATCGGGTGGAGTTGTATCAGAAGAGGTCGAATCAGGTTTTGCGGGAGGAGTATCGGTCGGGATTGCAGGTGCATTTGGAGTACCAGGCGAGGATGAGCCCTCCGAAAGAGACTCAAGAGTCTCTCTTATCTCACGCCTTTTCTGAGACTCGGGGACAACAACGATAACAGTGACAAGTGATATCACAATAACAGTGAAAGATATAATCATAACGAGCATCAAGCGCCGCCTGAGTTCTTTAATCATTCTTCTTCTCCAATGAGTAACCCACTCCCCTTGTCGCCTTGATTTCCGTCGTCGCCCCGATGTATTTGAGCTTTTTCCTTAAAAACGAGATATAAACCTCGGTCGAGTTGTAATCAGCATTACTGTCATAGCCCCAGAGCTTCTCGAAAATCTGCTCCTTATTGATTATCCGGCCTTCTCCCGAGAGAAGCATCTCCAAGAGGCTTATCTCCCTCGCGCTGAGCTTGACCGACTCCCCGCTTGTACTCTCTACAAGGAGACCCTCCTCTTTTTTGAGGAGTATATCACCGAAGGAGAGGGAGGAGTCGATGACTCTCTCCTTACGCCTCGAGAGGGCATTGACACACGCAATAAGCTCATCCATCTCGAAGGGTTTGGCAAGGTAGTAGTCAGCGCCCCAATTGAGGCCCTTTACCCTGCTTGAGAGGTCAGCCTTGGCTGTCAGCATCAAGACAGGTGTCGAAATCTCGTGCTCTCTGATTGTCTTGAGAATCGTAAAACCGTCAACATAGGGAAGCATAACATCGAGGATAATAAGGTCATACGTCCCGCTTTCAGCTTCCTCAAGCCCGCTTCTGCCGTCGGCACATTCTTTGACAAGCCATCCCTTACCGCGGAGCATGTGGCTGATGGCCTCACTGAGGCCCTTTTCATCTTCGATTATCAGAAGTTTCATGACCCGATTATAAAAATAGAAGTACCCCTTGTCATTATAATTTTCTTCGGCTAGACTCTTCTCTGCTCGTTCGGAGGGCAGTCGGACATTAGATCCAAAAGCCGGATAAGACGCAGGGTGGAATACCTGTTTCTTATCCGGTTTTTTTTATTTATAAGGAGTAAAATATGGACAATCTTTTGAAAGATGACATCAAAGGTCTTTATCTGAAGTATCTCTCGGCAGCTTTCGGGAGTGCGCTCATCTCATCAATCTACGGCGTCGTCGATATGGCGATGGTCGGACAGTACCAGGGGCCTGACGGCACAGCGGCACTGGCAGTCGTAGCACCGGTATGGAACATCATATACTCCCTCGGGCTCCTGATGGGAATAGGGGGAAGCGTCATCTTTTCCCTCAAGAGGGGAAACAACAACGGAGGAGAGGGAAATGAAAACGAATACTTTACTTCCTCGCTCATCGGATCAGTCGTGCTTTCTGTTGTTATGACAGTGCTCTACTTCCTCTTCGAGGACAAAATCCTCACTTTCTTCGGCGCAAATGAAGTACTCCTAGTACACGCAAAGAACTACATGAGGCCAATAAAATATGTCCTCCCCGTTTTCCTCTTCAACCAGATGCTTGCTGCATATCTTCGTAATGACGGCGCACCATCAAAGGCAACAAAAGCTGTCATGACAGGTGGAATCTTCAACGTCTTCGGGGACTACTTCTTCGTCTTCCCGTGTGATATGGGCCTCTTCGGAGCGGGACTTGCAACAGCAATGGGGAGCGGCTTCTCGCTCCTCATCATGCTTACACACTTCTTCAGTAAGAAGAATACGCTCCGCATAAAGAGACCTCAGTGCTTCTTCCATCAAATCGAGCGCATCACAGTCACAGGGTTTTCAACCTTCTTCATCGACGTTGCGATGGGGATTCTCACAATTCTTTTCAATAAGCAGATTATGAAGTACCTAGACGCCTCATCCCTTGCTGTCTACGGTCCTATTATAAATATAAGCACGTTCGTCCAGTGCTCGGCCTACAGCATAGGTCAGGCCTCCCAGCCCATAATCTCCACAAACTACGGAGCAGGATATGGAGGAAGAATAAAGGAGACCCTCAGATACAGCATCATCACAACTGCTGTTTTCGGCCTCTTATGGACTTCTCTCTCCATGGCGATTCCAAACGTCTTCATCAGGATTTTCATGAGCCCGACAGAAGAAATACTATCCATAGCACCGGCTATTATCCGCACCTATGCCGTATCTTTCTTGATATTGCCGTTTAATATCTACTCCACATACTACTTCCAGGCGATAATGAAGCCGAAGACTGCCTTTGTAGTATCTGTGATGAGGGGACTTGTCATAAGCGGCGCCCTGATTTTGATTTTGCCCCTCGTCTTTGCCCCATCCTCACTTTGGTGGAGCATGCCGCTCACGGAGGCACTTACGATAATATATGTAATAGTGAAGATGAAGGCATACACAGAGAGCCTACCCTGCTGATAGAGAGGAAGCTTAGTGCTTCCTCTAATCTATAAAAATGGCTCAAATGACAAATAAAACTCGAGCTAGAGGCTATCAATATAAAAGAAAATAAAGCTTGACGATACCCCCCCCCAGTATAAAATGAAATAATCCAATGGAGGGATAATTATGAAAAAAGTATTAATCGTTTTACTATCGGTTCTCCTTGCTCTCTCTTTCATATCTTGTGAAAAGGACAAGTCAGGGGAAGTCATCCAGAATTATGAGGATTTCGTGAAAAGCTCCAGTACCGGCAGCTCATTAAACTCCCTTTTCTATTCTTACATCAAGGAAAAAAGAGACACCCAAACCTATAAAATTGATAAAGAGTTCAGCGATGCAGATAAGGATGATATCAAGTCATTATTTAAAGACGATTATGTTGAAGAATTATTAGGTTTGGATGACATTACTGTTACCGGTGTAGAGTCTGTTTCGGGTAAGCTTCAGGGAACAGCGTCAGATTACACAGCATCAGACATCTTAATCAAATTTAAATACACTGAAGATTCCTCAACTGATGAGCTTGAGGGTCAAATCAAATGCAGTATCAAATACTCTGCAACAGGGACAGTTGATAGCGGAAAATACACAACAAGTATCTCTTCTTTGTCACTCCAGGGGGTCTCATACAAAGACATTACTTATTCACGAGCATGGAAAAAAACAGGCAGCAGCAAATATTCTACCGATAAATACACATCTGCAACCGTCGGAGGAGCAGACGTTGAGTTGAGACTGCTTAATGCATACTATTGATTGGCTCAAGGATTAATGAGAGGAGGCTTCGGCTTCCTCTTTTTTTGTATGTGCCCCTGACATTCGAAAAGAAGAGAGCGCCACGCTATGCTGTGGAGTTCTCACTGAGAAAGACGGAGCGTTTTTGCCGTAAACAAATATCTTACGGAAACTGTTCTGTTCCATTTCAATACATTTAAATGGTAAATGTACAATTTTCTCTCTCAAAATCTATTATTGCCCAATTATATCTATTTGTTAATTTGCCGCTTTTGAGTGATAATTAAGAAAAAAGCAGGGAAATTTAATTATGGATAAAGATAATAAAGTACGTGTACTACTGGTAAAGGAAAGTGTCTTTGCAGACAACAATAAGGCAGCAGATACTCTACGCTCGGAACTTAAAGAGAAAGGTGTCTTTCTTATGAACCTGATGTCGAGTCCGGGCTCTGGGAAGACTACAACCCTCACGAGAATTATTGAAGCATTGAGAAACGAGTACAGAATAGGTGTCATGGAGGCAGATATCGACAGCGATGTCGATGCCGTCAAAATCAAAGCGCTCGGAGTCAAGTCAATCCAGCTCCATACTGGAGGCATGTGCCACCTCGATGCCGCAATGACAAGGCAGGGGCTTGAAGGAATCGGAATAGATGATTTGGACTTTGTCACACTCGAGAATGTGGGAAACCTCATCTGTCCGGCAGAGTTCGACACCGGGGCTGTAAAGAATGTTATGATACTCTCGGTTCCCGAGGGCGATGACAAACCTTTAAAGTACCCCTTGATGTTCAGCACAGTCGACGCCGTCATCATCAATAAAATAGATGCTGCCTCATTCTTCGATTTCGATATCGAAAGATGTAAGACCTACATAAGGGAAAGAAATAAGAAGAATCCTCCAGTCTTCCCTATCTCCGCAAAAACAGGAGAAGGTGTGGATAAACTTATCCAGTGGCTGAAAAAGGAAATCGAGGAGTGGAAAACTAAATAAGGAGGGGCGTATGGCTGAGGTAAGACAAAACATTATAAAGCTCGGGCAGAAGATTACCGACCGCATTGGAGTGAAGGTTACGCCGAATGAGCCGGAGTACTGGGGACTGGATGCAGTTCTGACAGACGAGATGGCGGATATAGCCCTCAAGATGGATGTCAGAAAGCCCGTCACACTTGACCAGATGGCAAAGAAAACGGGAATTGAGAAATCACACCTTGAAAAGGTACTTCAGGACATGGCCTGGGTCGGCATAATCGAATACAACTGGGAGAACGAAAAGGGAGAGAAGCAATATGTACTTCCGATGTTCGTCCCGGGGAGTGCAGAGTTCACGAACATGAGACAGAGCCAGCTTGAAGAGCACCCCGAGCTGGGGATGTTCTTCGAGAATATGTCACGCCTTCCACTTGAAAAGGTAACCCCATTTGTTCCTCTAGGAGGCGCGGGAATCGGAATGCACGTCATTCCCGTCGAAAAGGCGATAGAGATGGAAAACGAGGCAGTAAGCCTGGAAAAGATTTCCTATTGGCTCGATAAATATGACGGCATGTATGCCGCATCGCCATGCTCATGCCGCCTTTCGCGTAAAACCTTCAATGAGGGATGCGCAGACAACGAAGAGGACTGGTGCATCGGCGTTGGTGATATGGCCCGCTACCTCGTGGAGACAGAAAGGGGACACTACATTACAAAAGATGAGGCCCTGAGGATTCTCAAAAAGGCAGAAGACCTGGGTTTTGTCCACCAGATTACGAATATCGACGGCGAGAACAAGATTTTCGCTATCTGTAACTGCAACGTAAACGTCTGTTATGCTCTGCGTACAAGTCAGCTTTTCAATACTCCCAATCTCTCGAGAAGTGCGTATGTAGCAAAGGTGTCGAAAGAAGACTGTGTTGCGTGCGGTAAGTGTGTCGAGTACTGCCCGGCAGGAGCTGTGAAGCTTGGCCAGAAACTCTGCAGAAAGGATGGAACAGAAGTTGAGTACCCGAGACAGGTACTACCAGACGATGTCAGATGGGGCCGTCATATGTGGTCTCCCGATTACAGGGACAAGAACAGAATAAATTCCTATGAAAGCGGAACATCTCCATGTAAGAGCAGCTGCCCGGCACATATTGCAGTCCAGGGATACCTGAAACTCGCGGCAATGGGTAAGTATGACGAGGCACTTGCTCTTATAAAGAAAGACAACCCCCTTCCGGCTGTATGCGGCAGAATATGCAACAGGCGCTGTGAAGAGGCATGTACGAGAGCAACTCTCGATAAGGCAGTTGCAATAGACGAAGTGAAGTCGTTCCTCGCCCAGCGTGATATTAATAAATCAACAAGATACATCCCCGAAAAGCACATTCCGTCAAACCGCGGACCATTCAGGGAAAAGATTGCTATCATAGGATCCGGCCCGGCAGGACTGAGCGCCGCGTACTTTCTCGCCCTCCTCGGCTATACTCCCACTGTTTTTGAAAAGAACAGTGAGGCGGGAGGAATGCTCATGTACGGTATTCCTTCATTTAAGCTTGAAAAGGATGTAATAAAGGCAGAGATTGACGTCATCAAGGAACTTGGAGTCGAATTCAAGTTCAACACCGAAGTCGGTAAGGACATAACAATAGAGGACTTAAGACGGGACGGCTACAAGGCTTTCTATGTTGCAATCGGATGCTCGAAAGGGCGTCTTCCCGGAATTGAAGGTGAGAACGCGACAGGCGCTATGACAGCACTGGAGCTCCTCCGAGAGCCGGAGAAAACAGAACTCGGGGAAAAGACAGTTGTAATCGGAGGCGGAAACGTTGCGGTGGATGCAGCACGAACAGCAGTGAGGAAATCTGAGTCTGTTTATATGTTCTCGCTAGAGAAAAGAGACGAGATGCCGGCAGGCGACGAAGAGATAGAAGAGGCGATAGATGACGGCGTCACCATCAACCCCGGCTGGGGACCGAAGGAAGTTTTAGTAGACGATAACGGCCGCGTAAAAGCTATTGTTCTCAAGAAGTGTACATCCGTCTTCGACAGCGAGAGGCGCTTCAATCCGCAATATGACGAGAGCGACACACTCACAGTTGAGTGTAGCGCTGTTGTCTTTGCCATCGGACAGAAAGCTGAATGGAACGGACTGGGAGAAAAAGAAGGAATTGAAATCAGGAAGAACGGACTAGTCGTCGTGGACAGCCTCACATACCAGACATCGAGAAGCGACATCTTCGCCGGTGGCGATATCTACACTGGTCCTAAGTTTGCAATCGACGCAATTGCTGCGGGACGGGAGGCGGCAATATCGATGCACCGCTATGTACAGCCCCACTCATCCCTCACCATAGGACGTAACAGACGTGACTATAATATCCTCGATAAGGACAACATCAAGATTAAGGAATATGACAGAACCGAGAGACAGAAGGCCGGCCACAGAGAAGAAGAGAAGAAATCTTTCAGGGACACCAGACTTCCGTTTACAGAGGAGATGGTAAAGAAGGAGACAGCGCGCTGCCTCGGCTGCGGACAGAGTATCGTCGACCCCAACAGATGCCTCGGGTGCGGTGTATGTACGACCAAGTGCGCCTTTGATGCAATCAAGCTCTACAGGGTACATCCG
Source organism: Eggerthellaceae bacterium (assembly GCA_963646155.1). GTDB lineage: Bacteria > Spirochaetota > Spirochaetia > Sphaerochaetales > Sphaerochaetaceae > Ornithospirochaeta. The sequence continues at coordinate 23,911 of CAVIUT010000023.1, forward strand.
GAAGCATCGACTATGATAAAGAGCGAGGACAAGATCAAGGCCGTTCTGAAGTACGCCATCAAGAGGGGAATCAGGATATTGAGAAACCCCGACAGCACATCAGATCCGGCAAAGTTGAAAGAGGGACAGGTGGCGAGGAACAAAAATGCATGAGTTAGGAATTGTCTTCTCCATACTTGATAAACTGGAGGAACTGGCTGAGGAGAACAGGCTCAGCCATATAAAGAGAGTAACACTTGAAATCGGAGAGGTGTCGACAGTAATTCCAGAGTACGTTACTCCCTGCTTTGACTGGGCTGTAAAGAAGCGCCCCCTCTTCGGAGACACCACCCTCGAGATAAAGCCGATCCATGCCGTCACCATATGCAACAACTGCCACGGGGAGTATGACACGGTTCCCCAGGGCATTACATGTCCATACTGTGGCTCGAGAGAAACGGAACTCAAGTGCGGCAATGAGATAAACATTCTTGAAATAGAGGCAGAATAGATTGAACTACCCCGGGGCAGAGCCCACGGAGATTCCTGCTTCCTCAATAAGACTTAGATGTATCAGTAACCTCAACACCCAGAGGTCCTACCTCCACAGGCTTGTGAGAGAGACCGTCTCTCCCACCGACGTCTGTCCCCTACGCCGAGCTGTTTCCCG
>CAVIUT010000024.1:0-24370 GCA_963646155.1 Eggerthellaceae bacterium
GGTTGGAAACAGGTAACTGTCACGACTGTTTAGATACCATTTCCATAGGACGACGAAGTCACCGCATGGGAGTGGTAGTTCATTTTGCCTGTCGTGTATATATAATGCCCCCCGCCTGGAGGGGCATAAAGGTCGTTGCCTTTTCTTACTTGAGGTTAGCCTTGAGAGCAGAAATCTCACTCTCGCTGAGCCCGATTGATGCGATGTACTTTTCAGCTTCCTGGGCAAGGTCTACTGACTTCAGGTCGCCTACTCCGAATGCTGAGGAGAGAGTCTTTACGATGTTACTTGATAGAATTGCATCATACTTCTCTGTTCCCTTCTCAACTTTGTAGTAGTTCTCGTAAGTCTTCATGTAGTCTTCGCATACCTCGTCATAAGTTGCGCCCATGAGACATTCCAGAATGGCTGCAACAAAGCCTGCTCTGTCCTTGCCTTCCGTGCAGTGGACTGCATATACGCCGGGGTTTGCGGCGAAGAATCTCAGGCCGTCAGCCAGTCCGTTCTTGAAGTCCTGTGAGCGGAAATCATCGTTGAGGTTGAGGTAAATCACATTCTGCTTTGAGTAATAGGTGTTACTGAAGCCTTCGAATGCCTCTGCCTCAGTCTTGCTGTTTGCAAGGTTCATGATGACTGTGACTCCTGCTTCTGCAATTGCCTTGTCAGCATATGCGTTTCTACCAAGCTTCGGGTTGATAGGACTACTTGTTCTGTAGAGCTTTCCCTTACCCATGCCTGTTGTTGTGATTTCCCTTTCGTTGGCAAATTCATTGTCTGTCAGCTCAGGGTAGTCTTCCCTGTTGTTGGTTCTTGTAAGGTCGTGGAGAATATACTGGGCAAGATATCCACCTTCCTCAGCCATCTCGAACTTGACTTCAATCGGAAACTCTACGCCGTCAAAAGCTGTCCAGTACCAGGACTTGTCTTCGTTTGTCGTCTTATAAGCAAGGCCGTAAGTCTCACCGAAGTTGCCCATGTTGATTGCCAGGGAGATGTAGCCTGTGGGTTCACCTTTTTCTCCCAGGGTTGCGATGATTGCGGCTGTTCCCTGCTCGACATATGAGTATAGCGGAACGACAGGAAGAGTGAGGCTCTTATCGAGGAAGGAAACAGTGACAAGGTCGCCTTCGCTGAAGCCCATATCAAAGAAGGATGCAACCTGTAGGTCTGTGTAGACGTTGCCGTACTTTGTAAACCATACGTTTGCGTCGAGTCCTCCGATTGTGATAGTGTCGTCATCCTCTTCTTCTGCTGTGATAACGTGGATTCTTCCCTCCGGCTCAGCATATTCCTCTCCGATTACTCCTCCAAGGACCTCTGTTACATAGTCCATGACAGCTTCATCAAGTGGAATTGATGTGTCGAACTGGTTGGATGAGGAAGCGAATGCATAGTATGTGTCACCGCCTGCAGCTACGAAGTTATTTGTGATGACTGCATAAGTATCATCAGCATTGAACGGGGTGCCGTTGACGCTGTTGATTGTGACTCTCTCGATTGATGCCGGTCCGTAGTATGTGGATGATGGGTATGTCTCACTGTTCTTGTTGTACTCTTTTGTAGTATCGACAGTGTATTCAAGTCCTGCTACCTGCGGGAATCCTCCGAGGGAAATCGGTGTGCAGTATGTTGAAGCTTCGAGTGCCTCGAGGAGCTCGGAGCCCTTAACATAGACAACTGCGATTGTGTTTCCGAAAGGAAGAACGGTGTTGATGTCGTTCTTTGTAACATCTCCGGAGTGTATCCATGCTCTGATTCCACCACCGTTCGTGATTGCAACTGTGTGTCCTTCATCGACTGTGAGAGCACCCTCGTTCTTGAGGATTGTCCACATCATTGCGTCTGTGATGAGGTCGCCGAGGTTTGTCTCTTCTGTTCTGTTTCCCGGCTCTCTGTCGCCGTTGAGCTCGACAAGGGATGAGGCAAATACAACGCCGTACTCGTTGTCAACTCTTTCGATAATTGAAGACGCAACCTTCTCAACTTCACTGTCCTTTTCGAGACCTTCTGTTGAAATGAGGTAATGATCCTGGATAGTTGCTGTAGCATTATCGATTATTACAACGCCGATGTTGGCGAATGCTGTTCCTGTAGACTGAATCGGCTCGCCGTTCTCTCCCTCTGTCATGACGGTGTGTGAGTGACCGTCAATGAGCATGTCTATGCCGCTGACATTAGCGAGGAGGTCGATAGACCTATTGGGTGTGCTTTCGCCGTCTACACCAAGGTGTACGAGTCCTATTACAAGGTCTGCGCCCTTAGCGCGGAGAGAGTCGACAACAGACTGTGTCTGCTTGTACATATCCTCACCTGCGATGAACTTGAGGCCCTTGATAAGAGCAGGGTTAGCCTTTGTCTGTGCTTCCGGTGTTTCGAGACCGAAGAAGCCGATTGTGAGCTCTCCGACCTTCATTGTGATTCCCGACTTATAAATCGGGTTTCCGCTTTCGTCGAATACATCGGCACAGAGGACTGTGAATTCAGCCTCTGAGAGGTTTTCTCTCAGCTGCTCGTAGCCGTAGTCGAACTCATGGTTACCCAGTGTTACTATATCGTAACCGGCAGCGTTCATGAGTGTGACAGCATCCATTCCCTTGGATGTGCTGACATATGTTGTGCCCTGGCTGTAGTCACCGGCATCAACAGTAATGACCTTTGCGCCTTTAGCCTCAAAGTCACTTCTGAGTGCCTTTATATAAGCATAACCTTCAACAGCCCCGTGCACGTCATTCGAGTGCAGAATGACTGTCCTGCCATCATACTCGCCCCTCTCCATTACACCCTGCGCTGCAAGTGTAAAGAGTGTGAAGGCGACAAGTGTCAAGGCGATAAGTCTTTTCAATGTTTTCTTCATAATTGCTCCTTGTCGAAGTAAATCTACCTATAGTTTTTTTCCTTTTCCTCTTTTCGTCAATGAAAAGACTCGATTTTCCTGAGTTTGGTTTCTGCTTTTCCATCATGTTTTTTTGAAATATAATGCTGTTATGGCAGGTAAAGAACTGAGGGACAACGAAAAGAAGAAAGCCTCTTCGATTGTTTCAGATTTAACGAAGAAGGTCGAAAAAGATTATTCGGTTGATGAGATAGATAAGGCTGAGAAGAAGGCCGAAGAGAAGTACAGCGGAAAGAAGGCTCTTTCTCGACTCTGGGATAAAATCCAGGTATTGTTCTTTATTGCTAAGCATCCGAAAGTCTGGGGCCTACCTGTCGCTGTCCCGGCAGCAGTAGCCGTACTCTATCTTGTTCTTCCCGTTGATGCCATTCCAGATATCATCGCGGGGCTGGGACTAGTGGACGACATTTTCGTCATAACAGCTGCAATCGGCACAATCATCAAAACTGTGTCATCATACTCGAGGGAGAGACTAATCGAAATAAGAGCACTATGCCCTGAGAATCTTCTTCCCACCTTTGACGATATGTTCAAGTTTGATGCTGAGGCTCTTCAAAAAAAGGAAGAAGAGGTGAGTGGGGATGTGATTGTTGAGACTCCTCTCGAGGCTGCGGTGCATGGGATAGAGAAAACAATTGCAGGCACAAAGAAAGCGGTAGTCAATTTCCAGAGTGACCTTGAGGCAAAGAGTGAGATAAACCCTTCAATTAGAAACTCAAAGCTCTATAAGTTCACTTCGAAGGCATCGCAATTTGCATCCGCCATTCCGATTGCGGGGGAGGAGATTGCCTATCATGCGCTTGAGGTGTATTTAAACATAGAGCTCCTGAAGAAGGGGATAAAGAGCCTCATAAGCATTATCCTTTTCGCCCTTTCTCTCTCCATTTTCTCAATCGGTGACAATTCAATTCCGTCCCTTGTCGTTTCATCGATTTTGATGCTTTTCTCCTATACTTTCTTTTTTGTCTTTGTTGTAAAGGCTATCCCGAGGGTCTATCACTTTATAAGGGGTTATATAAAAGGAGGTCTTGAGGAGGCTGTAGTTTCTGTCTTCTTTAAGAAGGCCGAGGATGACGGCACACTTAAGAAGGAACTTGTGAGATGCGGCGTCAAAAGAATAAAGAACGACCGTAATCTTGTTGCTGTCCTCTATAAAAGCTTCGGTAAGTCGCTTCTTTCCTTTCTCATCAAGATGATGATCATCATGGTCGTCGTCTTTGTTTTCAAGCGCTATGTGCTCTACTCGTCAGGGCTTGACAGCACATTCCAGATTCTCTTTGCGCCGTTTGTGGAAATTGTGCACTTGATCAGGGCGGGAGAGTGATAAAAATGGTGTTACACGAATGCAACACCTCATCTCAATAGTCTTCAAGAAGTACCCTGCAGTCATCGCTTCCGGGGTCGGTGAATATATCCTCCGTCTTTCCCCGTCTAATAATCGAGCCGTCCTTCATGACAAAGAGGGTAGAGGTCATTCTTCTGACCTCCCTCGCCGAATGTGTGACGAGTACGGCATTCTTATTGAGTGTCTTTAAAAGTGCTAAGAGCTCCGTCTGGAGGCTTTTACGTAAAAATGCATCGAGAGCGGAGAACGGCTCGTCGAGAAGGAGCATCTCGGGCTCGCTTACGATGATGCGCGCCAGTGCTGTTCTCTGTGCCTGTCCTCCTGAGAGCTGGGAGGGCAGTCTGTTCTCGAGGCCCTCAAGGTGCAACAGCTCTATTGCTTCCTCATATTTCTTCTTCTTTATTGTTTTGTCCTTTTCCTTTATAAGACCACAGAGGATGTTTTTCTTCACAGTCATTGCGGGGAAGAGAGCATAGTTCTGGAAGAGGTATCCGACTTTTCTATCCTGTACCCTTACATTGATGTGCCTTTTGCTGTCGAAGAGCACCCTGTCCCCGAGTGCTACGTAGCCTTCGTCGGGCGTTACGATTCCGGCAATGCACTTGAGTGTCATACTTTTACCCGAGCCGCTTGATCCTAAGAATCCTGTTATGAGATCTTCCGTTTCGAAAGAAGATGAAAGGAAAAAAGAGCCGAAGTCCTTTTTTATATCAACAACAAGTTTCATTTCTTCCTCCTTGATCTTCTGTCCTTGTTTTCAAGAAGGTTGACGGAAAGAAGCACCACTGCAGATATCGCAACATTTATGAGTACCCAGATATAAGCCTCTCTTTCGTTGTTAGTACGCCATAGCTGATAGACTGTTGTCGAAATCGTGGCGGTCTTTCCCGGTGTGTACCCGATAAGCATGCTCGTTGCCCCGTATTCTCCGAGCGCACGTGCAAAAGCAAGTACAACACCTGCGAGAATTCCTTCTCTACAGGAAGGAATCTTTATTCTCCAGAAGATGAACGAGTTACTTAAGCCCAGTGTTTTTCCAGCCTCCTTGAGTGTCAAATCGAAGGCCTCGAAGGCGCCACGTGTCGTCCTGTACATCAATGGGAAGGCAACGACCGCTGCTGCTACTATTCCTCCATACCATGTCATGACGAATTTGATTCCGAACTTCGAGAGAAACTGCCCGATGGGTGTTTTTACGCCGAAAATGAGAATCAGGAAGAAGCCGACGACTGTCGGGGGAAGTACGAGGGGAAGTGTCAGAAAGACATCAAGAATACCCTTCAGAACCGGATGCATCTTCGCCACAACCTCGGCAAGGAATATTCCGAGGAAGAAGACGATTATCGAAGTGAAGAATGCAATTCTGAGGGAATTGAAAAAAGGATACCAGTCCATAGTTAAAAGATATGGAGGGCAGATGCCCTCCACTTACTTAGAGTGCACTTGCAAAGCCGACAGATGCGAAAACTGTCATAGCTTCATCAGTTGTGAGGTAGTCGACAAATGCCTCAGCTTCTACCGGGTGCTTACTTACAGAAAGAACTGCGACAGGGCAGATAACCTTTCCGCCTGTCATCTCACTTGTTGCTGTGTCGACAACGGTGAGGCCTGCTGAGTATGCATCGGTTGCGTAGATAATGCCGCAGTCAACGGAGTTCTGGCTTACCTGTGTTGTAACTTCCTTGACATTTGTTCCGTATGTCAATGAAGATGCAATTGCCCTCTCATCCAGTCCGTAGTAAGCGAAAATCTTCTGTGTATACTGGCCGACAGGAACATCGGAGTTACCGATTGCGAGAAGGACCTTGCCTTCTTTCAAGAGCTGGGCAAGCTGATCGAAAGATGTGATTGTCTTCGGGTTTCCTTCCGGAACTGCGAGAGCTATCTTGTTCTCGAGGAGGTCAAGTCTTGTGGAAGTATCGACCATGTTGAGGTCCGAGAGCTGATTCATCTGCTTTGTTGCTGCAGACAAGAAGACATCACAGTCAGCGCCCTGCTCAATCTGTGTCTTGAGTGTTCCACTTGAGTCGAAGTTGTATGTGAGTGTAATCTCGGGATGAGCCTCTTCATAGATGGCTTTAATCTGAGTCAATGTCTCTTTCATCGATGCTGCTGCAAAGACGATGAGTTCGGTCTTTTCAACTGCCACTTCCTTTTCTGATGCAGCCTGTGCAAAGAGGGATGTAACAGTAAGTGCTACGACAAGAAGTAATGATAATACCTTCTTCATTTTCTTTTCTCCTTTGGGAAATCTATTTATCAAGTTTTTCACCCCTCAGGAGTCCAAGAGCGTGAGGGAGTGCTTCTATGATTACTGATAATGCTTCTTCGACAGCTTTAGGACTGCCGGGAAGATTTATGATAAGTGTGGAGTGCCTTATGACACTTACCGCGCGTGAGAGTACAGCATGAGGCGTCTTTGTCAGGCTGTATGCTCTGATTGCCTCGCTTATTCCGGGAACATTTCTAGTTGCAACACTCTCCGTTGCTTCGGGCGTTATGTCGCGCTCAGCAAAGCCAGTTCCACCACTAGTGAGGATAAGGTCAACTTTCTCTTCATCCGAGAGTGCAATAAGTGTCTCCTCGAGCCTCTTTCTGTCGTCGGGAAGAAGAATATATTCCGGCTCCGAGTAGCCGTGCGCCATAAGATAGTCTCTCACTGCAGGTCCCGATAAATCTTCTCTTTCCCCGTTATATGACCTGTCGGAAAGGACGATGACAGCAGTTTTGAAATCGCTTATTTTCATACGCCCCTCCCGAATGAACAGAACGGGAAGTGGCATACTTTACATCCCAGGCACATTCCGCCGTAGCCGAGGGACTCGAGGTAGTTCTCATCTACCTTCACATCGGCCATGATACGCGGTAGTACCAGATCAAAGACCGTGCGCCCGGCATACATTACGCAGCCCGGAAGTCCTATTATCGGGCGTCCGTCATCCAGGTATGCCATCAGGAACATCGCCCCCGGCAGAACCGGAGCCCCGTAAGATACGATTTCTGCCCCGCTCTTTTTTATCGCAAGCGGAGTCTTGTCGTCGGGGTCGACGCTCATACCCCCTGTACAGATAATCATCTCGACGTCCTTATCTGCCTTCATCTCTTCAATGCATGAGAGAATATTCTCCGCGTCGTCATTCGAAGTCTTGTGAGCAATCATCTTCGAGTCATATTCGGCAAGTTTTGATTCGATTACTGGTGTGAATGTATCTTTTATTCTTCCGTAGAAAACTTCGTTGCCTGTCGTGACAACGCCGTAGTTTTTCTTTTTGAATGGGATTATATCGAGGATGGGTTTTTCTCCTGCAACTTTTACCGCCTTATCCATCTTCTCCTTTTCAATTACAAGAGGAATAATCCTCGTTCCCGCAAGTCGCTGTCCCTTCTCGACTCTTATCTCCCCCGGAATTGTGGCAATCATCATTTCGCTGAGTGAGTTGACTCTCTTGAGCCTTTCCTTATCGACAGTGAAGAGGCCGCATTCATCTGCAATAAGCTCGATTTTTCCTTCCTTGACGGGAGTGGGGTGCATATATGAGCCCTGGCATATTTTTCTCAATATGTCGGCAGCATCGTTTTCATGGAGCATTCCCTCTTCATTCTCCCAGACATAGAGATGGTCCTTACCGACAGAGAGGAGGACGGGTATATCTTTCTCCTCTACTATATGACCTTTTCTGAATACGGCATCTTTTGTGACACCTTTGATAATCTGAGTTATATCATGCGCCAGAACTGTGCCGGCTGCATCCTTTGTATCTATAAGTTTCATAATTCCCTAAACCAAGTGGCTGCAGTTTCCTTTTGGGATAAAAACTATTGAAACTGCAGGTCACTTTATCCTTATTCCGTTAATAACGGCAACTGAAAGAGCCATTATCCAACGACGTGAATAATGGTAATTGATTACCCGCTGTCTTTCAAGCGATATATTTCAAAAAATAGAACGCCTCGTCTCCAGCTCTAATGGAGGCAATGCATAATCCATAAAATAATATAGATTGGGGTAGTGATTAATTTGAAAAAAATTAATAATATGTGGACGCGCCGGAAATTAAAGGTGCATCAAATTTGTAACAAGGAGATAAATTATGGATATCGATTTGAAAGCCTATGGTATCACAGGAACAAAAGAAGTTGTTTACAACCCTTCCTACGAGATGCTGTTTGCAGAAGAGACCAAAGACAGCCTTACAGGCTATGAGAAAGGGCAGGTAACTGAACTTGGCGCTGTCAACGTCATGACAGGAATCTACACAGGCCGTTCACCTAAGGACAAGTACATCGTTGTTGATGAAAACTCCAAGGACACAGTATGGTGGACTACAGAGGGGTACAAGAACGACAACCATCCTGCAAGTGAAGAAACATGGAAGGCAGTAAAGGAGCTTGCAGTCAAGGAACTCTCCAACAAGAGGCTCTTCGTCGTTGATGCATACTGCGGTGCTAACAAAGATACAAGAATGGCTATCCGCTTCATCATGGAAGTTGCTTGGCAGGCACACTTTGTCAGAAACATGTTCATCAAGCCGAGCGAAGAAGAGCTCAAGACATTCAAGCCTGACTTCGTCGTCTACACAGCAAGCAAGGCTAAGGTTGAGAACTATAAGGAACTCGATCTCAACAGCGAGACAGCAGTTATGTTCAACATCACATCCCGTGAGCAGGTCATCATCAACACATGGTACGGCGGTGAGATGAAGAAGGGTATGTTCTCAATGATGAACTACTATCTCCCTCTCAAGGGTATTGCTTCAATGCACTGCTCAGCCAACACAGATATGAACGGTGAGAACACAGCTATCTTCTTCGGCCTCTCAGGAACAGGAAAGACAACTCTCTCGACAGACCCGAAGAGACTCCTCATCGGGGATGACGAGCACGGCTGGGACGACAACGGTGTCTTCAACTTCGAAGGCGGATGCTATGCAAAGGTCATCAACCTCGACAAGGAAAGCGAGCCGGACATCTATAATGCAATCAGAAGAGATGCTCTTCTCGAGAACGTAACAGTCGATGCAAACGGCAAGATTGACTTCGCAGATAAGTCCGTCACAGAGAATACACGTGTATCTTATCCGATTGACCATATCGAAAAGATTGTCAAGCCGATTTCTCACGGCCCGGCAGCAAAGAATGTCATCTTCCTCTCAGCTGATGCATTCGGTGTTCTTCCTCCTGTATCTATCCTCACACCCGAGCAGACAAAGTACTACTTCCTCTCAGGTTTCACAGCTAAGCTTGCAGGAACAGAAAGAGGAATCACAGAGCCGACACCTACATTCTCAGCTTGCTTCGGACAGGCATTCCTCGAGCTTCCTCCTACAAAGTACGCTGAAGAGCTCGTAAAGAAGATGGAGAAGAGCGGCGCAAAGGCTTACCTCGTCAACACAGGCTGGAACGGAACAGGCAAGAGAATCTCCATTAAGGATACAAGAGGTATCATCGACGCTATCCTCAGCGGAGCTATCCTCACAGCTGAAACAAAGAAGATTCCTTACTTCAACTTCGAAGTACCTACATCTCTTCCTGGAGTTGACCCGGCTATCCTCGATCCTAGAGATACATACAAGGACAGCAAGGACTGGGAGGAGAAGGCAAAGGATCTCAGCGCAAGATTTATCAAGAACTTTGCTAAGTATGAAACAACAGCAGAAGGAAAGGCACTTGTTGCCGCTGGCCCGCAGCTCTGATTCATCAAGAGAGAATTTTCAAGGCAGTCTCGAAAGGGGCTGCCTTTTACTTATGGGTAGTTGAAACTAACTTGACTGAGGAATAATATATTTCCGGAGGCTTCGTGTATGTACGAAACAAAAGCAAATATTGATGGAATGATGTGCTCGATGTGCACAAGTCACGTAAACGACTGTATAAGGGCGGCGTTTAAAGTCAAAAGTGTCAAGGCGACACTCAAGAACAACGGGGAGACAACAATACTCAGCGAGGAGAAAATCGATGAAAAGGCGCTGGGGGAGGCACTGGGTAAGCTCGGATACAAACTCACAGGCTTTGAGGAGAAAGAAGCGGAAGCCAAGAAAGGTTTTTTCAGCTTTCTCAAGAAATAAATACCTGTTTTTATTTAAATGAATTTGTTTCAAGACAAAGTATTACAGATTTGATGTTAAAAAAACTGTCGTAATCTATTGATTATTTTCATTGAACTAATTATATTCCCCTCGGAAGACGAAGAGGAGTGTAGTGATAACCTTTGGTTATCGTTTGCCCCTTATGGGGAGTTGGTCTTATGGCTGTGCATTTTATGCCTTACACACTCGCTCTTATCTGTCTTCTGGGTTTGAGCGATTAAGTAGAGTAGTGTTTTTTTGTGTACACTAATAAGATGATGATGCCGATGTTTGTTTCTTAACTTAAGAAGTACTTTGTGTTATTCTCTCTCCATGAAAGACGGATTTATTAAGGTTGCAGCGGTTTCACCATCGCTTAAGGTCGCAAATACAGAATATAACTCGAAAGAGATAATAAAATACATAAAAGAAGCCGGGGAGAAAAAGGTGAAGGTCCTTGTTTTTCCCGAGATGGGTATTACGGGATATACCTCTGCCGATCTCTTCTTCCAGAGTACTTTACTTGACGCATCTGATAAGGCGCTGGAAGAGATTGTCGAGTCTACAAAAAATCTCGACACTCTTATCTTTGTAGGCTACCCTTTGAAGCACCTTGGTAAGCTTTACAACACAGCAGCAGTCATACAGAAAGGTAAGGTACTGGCCTTTGTTGCAAAGAAGAATCTTCCGTCCTACGGCGAGTTCTACGAGACACGCTGGTTCACCCCGTGCCCGGAAGAAAATGTTAGCGTCAATACAAAGTGGGGGGAAGTTAAGCTTGGCAGGAGGATAATCTTTGACTGCGCCTTCCCCTCATCTCTCCGCGTCGGCGCTGAAATATGTGAGGATTTATGGGTTGCAGATCCCCCGTCAACGCATCTCGCTCTCGCGGGCGCTACACTTATTGTCAATCTCAGTGCCTCGGATGAAGTTGTGGGTAAGGACGAGTACAGAAAACAGCTTGTTGCATCTCAGAGTGCAAGGACACTCAGCGCATATATCTACTCAGATGCATCGGAAGGTGAAAGCACTACCGATATGGTCTTCACAGGTTCCGATATAATAGCTGAAGACGGTATAATACTTTCTGAGCGCACTTTCTCGTCTGGAGAACTCATTGTCACTGAAGTCGATACAAATAAGCTTGAAAGCGAAAGGGAGAAGCGTAATACATTCCAGTTTGAGGATGACGGCTATCTACATATTCCTTTCTCCCTTGATGTTGAAGAGACTCTTCTCACACGTTTTGTCGACCCACATCCGTTTGTCCCGGCGAATGACGACTCGTGTAAGAAGAGATGCGAGAAGGTACTTACTCTACAGGCACTGGGACTTAAGCGTAGGCTCGGGCACACAGGATGTGGAAAGTGTGTAATCGGGCTCTCGGGAGGACTTGACAGCACTCTTGCCCTTCTTGTTGCCGTCAAGGCGTTCGACGCGGCATCTCTTGATAGAAAGAATATAAAAGCCATAACAATGCCGTGTTTCGGAACAACGGCGAGAACAAAGAGCAACGCCGAAAAGCTTGCCGAGGCGCTTGGTGTCGACTTTATCACTGTTGATATTACCGAAAGTGTCCTCACTCACTTTAGAGATATCGGACAGAGTAGTGACGACTACTCTGTAACTTATGAAAACTCCCAGGCAAGGGAGCGGACGCAGGTTTTGATGGACTGGGCCAACAAAGTCGGTGCCATCGTCATCGGGACGGGGGATTTATCGGAGCTGGCACTGGGGTGGGCGACATACAACGGCGACCATATGTCGATGTATGCGGTGAATGCAGGAGTTCCCAAAACCCTCGTAAGAAGTCTTGTGGGTTATTATAAAGACAACGAATGCACCCCCGAATGTGCCTCCGTTCTCTCAGATATTCTCCTCACTCCCGTATCTCCCGAGCTCATTCCGGGACACGACGGAAAGATTGATCAGGTTACTGAAGATATAGTCGGGCCGTATGAACTACATGATTTCTTCCTCTACTCGATTATGAGGTGCTCTTATTCAGTAGAAAAAACATTCCGCCTTGCCGGGTATGCATTCAAGGGAACATACGATAGGGACACTATCTACAAGTGGCTGAGAACATTCATTAAAAGATTCTTCTCCCAGCAGTTTAAGCGCAGCTGCCTCCCCGACGGTCCGAAGGTGGGGGCCGTGACGCTCTCACCCCGCTCTGACTGGAGGATGCCGTCTGACGCAGATCCGTCTGTATTCCTTCTTGAGCTCGAAAGGGCATACAATGAAGAAAAAAGATAATTGGATGTAACTTCCTTATACAGCTGTTGTTTTAAGAACTGCTGGTAAAAAAATGAAAAAGAAAAGTTTTGCTTTTATACTGATACTCCTCGTTGTGTCCCTCACGCTCAGTGCGTCATTCATGAAGGTGGGACTCAACTACTCCTTCGATTTTCCGATTAATAAGGACAGTGACACTCCCGTTGATTTCTCGTCTCTCGACCTCACAGCATTCAAGGTGGGTGGTGAGCTGAGGTTCAACATCGGTACTTTTACACTTGAAGAGAAGGTCCGCGGCTCGTTTACAGATCAGCTTGCGCTTTCCTCATTCGATATTCTCTCGTCGCTCTCTATCAGAACGAAGATATACTTTGTCGATATTCTTCTCGGCGCCGGAATCATGACGAAAGGCGAGAAGGTTGACACGACGTGGATTTATAACGGCCTTGAGAGTCCATCCTTCAGCGATATGCTGAAAACCTCAACATTCTTCTATAAGGCAGGTCTGGACTTCAATATAGGTAAGCGCGTAACACTCGGCTTAAGTGTCGTCTTCCCGCTTTCCCAGAGCTGGAATACCTTTTCGAGCGTGCAGGACATTTCCTTCATAGACGCCCTCAAACCGTCACTTGATAAGACCGAGATAACTGTCTCCTTCCTCTTCAATTTCTTCTAGGAGATTGCAATGAAGACTAAGAGCGTAGGTCTATTCAAGGGATTATTCACAGTTCTGATACTTTCCGTCATCATCTACTTTGTGATTTTCCTCTTTTTCCCGAATACCTCGCTCAAGTATTTCGGCTCAGCCTTCAACTTCGAAAAAGCCGTGGAGGAGACCGTCGCGGGGGTGTTATATAGTGCAGGCTACCTCAGCGATACGGAAAGGGAAAACTTTGACGGGTATCTTTCGTCTGTAGAAGGAAAGGCATTTATTAAGGGAATATCTGAAGCAATAGCCGACGGGAGGGAAGGAATTGAGAAGTTCAGTCAGTCGGAGAGCTTCTCATCCTTTGTCAACACTGTCTCATCCATCCTCTCTCCTGAGTCCTATTCAAGGCTTTTCGACAACATAGAGAATACGGCTTCCGGATTATTAGAGAAAATTAAGTGAGTTTCATTTTCTCCATTTTCACAATATAATCTTTTTTGAGGTTGAAAATGGACGGCTTACTCTTTACTAGTGCAGATCTCGATCAGGAGTTGATTGAGAAGGAAAACAGACAGAAGGAACGCGAAAGGCAGCTCAGAATAAAAGAGAAGAAGGAAAAGGAAGAGAAAGAAAAGAAGTCACAGAGGAAGGAATATAACAAAACCCTCTTTCTCCTTGACGGCTATTCGATAATCTACAAGAGCTATTGGGCTTTTATATCACGTCCGCTTGTAGATGGAGAAGGTAATAACATAAGTGCCTACTACGGCTTTTTCCAAACGCTTTTCCACATTCTTAAAGAAAATAGGATGGATGCCTTAGCTGTCACGATGGACGAGAGGGAACCGACATTCCGTCATATATTATATCCTGAGTATAAGGCAAACAGGGAAAAGGCTCCTGACGATTTACATAAGGCTGTGGAGCCCATTAAAAACACCCTTTCAAAGATGAACATAAAGGTCGTTTCAAAGCCCGGATTCGAGGCTGACGATGTCATGGCGTCGCTTTCTGACAGGGCTGAAAAGGCGGGTTGGAGAACGGTGATAGTATCGGGAGACAAAGACCTCTGTCAGCTTATAAGTCCATCAGTGTCCATCCTCAGACCGCCCAAGAAAAAGGGGGAAAGCCATTACACTGTCCTCGATAGAGATACTGTCAAAGAGGAATATGGAGTATATCCAGAGCAGATAGTCGACTACCTATCTCTTCTGGGAGACGCTGCAGACAATGTTCCTGGTGTAAGCGGAATCGGCGAAAAGAGCGCGACAAGGCTTTTGACGGAGTATGTCTCACTTGACGGCATATACCGTCACCTTTCGGACTTAAAGGAAAAGGAAGCAAAAAAACTTGAGGACGGAAGAGAGAATGCAATGCTTTCGAAAAAGCTTGTAGTCCTTTCGCGGGACGCCGTCGATGATGATTTCGATATAGAGTCGCTGAGTACCTCCGCCTTTACGATAAGCCGTGCTCAAGAGGACTTTGAAGAGAAGAATCTCAAGTCACTTGTAATAAGAGCAAAGGCAAAAAAGGATGATGTGCCACTTGCAGAGGGTGAAAAGCCGGAAGAGAAAGTTGAGAAAAAGGTGAAGCCGCTTCTCAAGGAAGACGAGAGGTATCTACTTGATAAGGGAAGTTATAAAACGCTCAAAAACCCGGATGAATGTGAGCGGGAATTTGAGAGAATAGCCGGAGAGAATGGAGTAGTTGCGCTATTTCTTCTTTGTGAAGACTACGACGCGCCGTCCCCCGTCATTGGTTTTGCCTTCTCCTCGTCCCCTCTCTCTGCCTTTTATGTACCGGTTATCGGGGGAATAGGCAGGGATGCTTTCATATCTCTTTTCGAGAAGTACTTCTCGACAGGTAGAATTAAAGTAATTGCCCACTCATTCAAGGCAATAATGAAGGTGCTTCAACCTTACGACATAAAGCCTGCTCTTTGGAGTGACACAATGATTGAGAGCTGGCTGCTCTCGTCTAACGACGGTATTTACTCCATGGATGTACTCTCGGGTAAGTATTTTTCAAAGACGCTGTTAAATATTAAGGACATAGCATCGGGGCCTTTGGAGGAAATTGATTTAGATATAATCGCCCTCTACTCGTCTCTTCGTGCCGACTATACATACCGCCTTGACAAGGTGCTTTCCACCCGCTTGACGGAGAGGGGACTCTGTTGTCTCTACAGAGAGATGGAGCTTCCCCTTATCGACATACTATTCAATATGGAGCAAAAAGGTATTTACCTTTCACTCGAAAGAATAGGAGAGCTCAAGAGAGATACCGACAAAAGGATAGATGAGCTGAGAAAAGCCATATATCTTCTTGCGGGGTACGAATTCAATATAAACTCGACAATGCAGCTCTCGAAGCTCTTATATGACGAGAGGAATCTCGAGAGGGGTAAAAAGACGATGCGGGGCTACTCGACAGATACCGAGACCCTCGAGAGCTTGAAAAAGAGCGGGGATCCCATTATCTCATACCTGCTCGAATACAGGCAGCTGACGAAACTCAAGAGCACATATATCGACGTACTTCCGACGCTGCGTGATAAAAACGGCAGGGTCCATACGACATTCCTCCAGACAGGTACGGCAACGGGGCGGCTTTCGTCCAGGTCCCCTAATCTCCAGAATATTCCGGTGCGGACAGATATAGGCCGTAAGATAAGATGGGCCTTCGTTCCTCAGGACGGAAAGGTCTTCATCAGCGCCGATTACTCGCAGATTGAGCTGGTTGTCCTATCGTGGATGAGCGGAGACGAGAACTTGAGGAAGGCTTTTATATCGGGAGAGGATGTTCACAGGTACACAGCTGCCTTGATTTACAATAAGAGTGTTGATGATGTCACACCGGCTGAAAGAAGGGTGAGTAAGACAATCAACTTCGGCATCATGTACGGCATGTCTGCATTCAGGCTGTCGGGGGAACTCGATATTAAGCGCAGCGAAGCTGAGGAGTTTATCAAGCGCTACTTCGAGCGCTACAGCTCTGTTAAGGAATTTGTCGAGAAGACTGTCAAGGACGCTGAAGAAAAGGGGTCTGTCAAAACCTACTGGGGTCACGAGAGGGAAATTCTCGGCATAAGGAGCAGAAATAAGACCGAGAAGGCAGCAGCGGAGAGAACAGCCGTAAATACCGTTATACAGGGAACAGCAGCTGAAATCATGAAGAGGGCAATGCTTGAGATAGACGGGAAGATAAAAAGCGGTGTTCTTAAAGCAACCCTCATTCTCCAGGTCCATGATGAGCTTATTTTTGAAGTTGACGAGAAGGACGCAGAAGAAGCAGGTAAAATCATTAAAGAGACGATGGAAAGCGCTGCCACTCTTCCAGTGCCGCTCAAGGTAAGTGTCGAGAGTGCGCACTCTTGGGGAGATATGCATTAATGATTGTAGGATTAGTCGGCAGGAGCTGCTCGGGAAAAGATACAGTTGCATCCCTCCTTGACGAGAGGTTTTCGGTTATCGACGAAGATAAACTGGGGCACGAAGCTCTCGAGAAGAACATAGATAGAATTCGTGCAACCTTCGGCCCTGATGTTATAAAGGACGGTGTTGTCGATAGAAAAGCGCTGGGAAGGATTGTCTTTTCAGATTCCTCAAAGCTCGAGGCTCTCAACAACATCACACACCCGTGGATGAAAGAAGAGACTCTCACACTAGCACGGGAAATCGAAAAGAGCGGGAGAATTGCAGTCATAAATGCGGCTCTCCTCGAGGAGATGGGATTTGTAGAGTACTGCGATGAGATATTGTTTGTAATATCACCATACGAGAAGAGAGAAGAGAGGGCAGTACTCAGGGATGGTATTACACCGGAGGGGTACGAAAAGAGAGCATTGAGCCAGAAGAATATAGGAGAGAGCCTTTATTCATCAGGTAAAAAGGTGATTACGATTATTAATGACGAAACAAAGGAGAAGCTTTCTCGACAAGTGGGCTTTTACTGTGCTAGCATAAACAAAACGAGGGAGAAATGAAAAGCAGGGCTATTTCAATCATTGTTGCTGTCACCATCACGCTTACACTATTTGTTGCTCTGGCAGTGTGTGTATTGAATCCTTTTAATGAAAGTAACGACAGCCGTCCGGTAGCTATGGAGAATAAAGAAGCTCCGACTTCTCCGGTGAGGCACGAAGTAGAGCCAGTAGACGATGAAGTAGAGGCGCTCATCAATGACAGTGCTTTCCAGAAGGCCCTCAACGAAGCTCTGGAAGAAAAGCTTGGCGATGAGAAGCTTGCCGAAAGCCTCTCAAAAAGCATCATGGAAACCGATGCTTTCAAAAATGAAGTGGCATCCTACCTCGAGAGTTCGAATAAGGTGGTTGCAACTACAGGCGGAAAGGATATTGGAGCTTTCTCAGACTTGATTCCGATTGCCGAGCTTGGTAGTGACGGCGATGCAGTCAGTGATGACGATTATGCTGTGCAACGCGAAGAAAGTGGCACGAGTGGAATTGAGAGGGCGCTCAGGTATCTTGGATATTAAACATGATAAGATTGGGGAGAGAAAATCTCCCTTTTTCTTTTTGTGTGTTATTCTGTATGCATGAAAGACGAAGAATTGGTGGAGCTCCTAGGGCTCCTTGTTGAAAAAGAATCGATTACAGGTAACGAAAAGAATATTGTTGATACTCTCTCTGATATCTTCACTTCCCTCGGCCTTGAGAGCATCCGTATGCCCTCGGGCTCCATCGCAGGTGTTCTTAACGGAAAAGAGGAGGGGCCGACAGTACTTATCGACGGCCATGTGGACACAGTCCCTATTCCTGATATAAACAAGTGGACTTACGACCCATTCAAGCTGACACGCTCCTCCGGCCTCTTATACGGCCGTGGTACTAGCGATATGAAGGGCGGTGTTGCTGCTGCAATTGGAGCCGTGAGCGAAATTAAAAACCTTAAGAAGGGCCGTGTTGTTATTTCGTGTACAGTTGAGGAGGAGCGCTTCGAGGGACTCACTTCCAGGGAGATGAGCTCATTCTTCAAGCCCGACAAGGTCATAATCGCCGAGTCGACGCACTGCCGCATCAATATCGGTCAAAGGGGAAGGTGCGAAGTGGTCGTCACAGCAAAGGGCCGAAGCTGTCACTCGTCCAACCCCGAGATGGGACACAATGCAGTTCTTGAGGCTGTAAAAGCAATAGAGGAAATCGGGAGAATAGAGGTAAAGAGGGATCCGCTACTGGGCGGGGACATAATGGTCCTCACCGACATTATCTCCTCACCCTACCCGGGAATGAGCATAGTTCCTGAAAAGTGCAGAATAACTTACGACAGGCGTACTCTCCCCGGGGAGACAATGGAAAGCGTCATTGAGCCAATCAACGATATTTTGAAAGAGAAGGGCATAGATGCATTCGCCTCTGTCGCCTTTGGTGACACAACCACATATACAGGAAAGAGACTCTCCTCCTACCGCTTCTTCCCTTCCTGGAAGATGGATGAAAACGACGCTTTTGTTACTCTCTCAAGAGAAGCTCTCGAAAAGGAAGGTATATACCACGGACTCGGGCACTATGCATTCTGCACGAACGGCAGCCATTATATGGGAGAAGCGCTTATACCGACGATAGGATACGGGCCGGGAGAGGAGAAGTGCGCTCATATAGTTGACGAGTACATATCCGAGGAGGATCTTTTCACTGCAAAAAGAGGATTGAAGGCGATTCTGGAGGCTCTTCTTTCTTAATCAGGGTAATGCCTTAACTTCCCGTCAGGTGTCTCTATTGTCCACACCCCGCATTCGAGGGACTTAAGGTACTCCCCTGAGAGCGGAACTTTGCCGCCTCCTTCCGGAAGGTCGATTGTATACAGAGGCATTTCGAGGCCGCTGAGGCAATCCCTCATTCCTTTCTCTATCTCCAGTCCCTTCGAAAGGGGGACTCTGAGGTGCCCTGTTCCTTCAACAAGGTCTCCCTGGAAAAGGTAGTAGGGTTTAATACGGTTCAAGAGTAGTTTTCTACTGAGCTTTTTCTGCGCCTCCACACTGTCATTGACGCCCCTTAGGAGAACTGCCTGGTTCATGATAGGAATGCCGAGCTCCACAAAGCCCTTTATCGCCTTTCCGGCTTTCTCTGTTATTTCACTTTCTGTATTGAACTGTGTCATAAGAAAGAAAGGGGCACCGTGGCTGTGACGGCGAAGGACGGAGAAAAGGGAAGGTGTGAAGCGGTCGGGGTTACTCAATAAACTCCTGGTGCATAAGCGGTAGATTATATCTTCTCTTGCATCTTTAAGGGCCCCGAGAAGGCTGTCTAAAGAGGAATCGGAGAGCGTGAAGATATCACCACCGGTGAGGAGGACTTCCTCTATCTCGCTATGTGCCTTTAAGAACGAGACCGCCTCCTCTATGTCCTTTTCTGTGCATTCCCCTACCATCGAGCCGGAGAAACGACGTCTGAAGCAGTGACGGCAGTATGCAAAGCATCTGTCGGTGACAAGAAACGCCGCTCTGTTGTTGTAGCGCCTTACAAGACGCTTTGTTACACTGTACTTTCCTTCTTCCTGCGGGTCGAGAGTTCCGACGGTATCGGTGTTTTCTTTTCCCGACGGGACGAATTGACGCCTTATCTCTTCTTCTTTGAGTAATGGAATTATGTTATCTGAAATAAGAAGGGGAAGGGTGTTTTTCCCCTTTTCTTCCCAATTCTTTTCGTCGTCGCTTAAAGTAATTATATTTTCCAGTTCTTCTAATTTCGTAATAGGCACAGGAAAGTTTTACTCTTTTCATATACTTTTAACAAGAATTTTGTCGAAATCTCTTTCAATGAGTTATACACTATGAAAGTTGGAGATAATATGCATATGAGTTCAAAGCCCCTTAAATTAAATTATAAGCGCACTTTTCTTATAGGATTCGCATTCTTCGGAATATTGTTGTTATGGCAGGTATATGACTCGTGGTGTCCGACCTTCCTTACAGATATATTCGCCCGCCACATGTACGGCGTTTCATCATCCCAGCTGAAGGCTGAAGGAAACAACGCCCACATCCTCAACGTCCAGTGGCTTGTCGGAATAATCATGGCTTGTGATAACCTTGCAGCTCTTATTTTACTTCCTTTATTCGGCCGTCTTTCGGACAAGACAAACACACCTATCGGAAAGAGAATGCCTTACATCCTCACGGGAACATTCGTCTCTGCTCTTATCTTCCCGCTCATTCCGCTCTTCTTCCACCTGAACAACATCGCAGGAATGGTCGTATCTATGGCTCTCGTTCTCATCTTCATGATGATGTACCGTAACCCTGCTGTCGCCCTCATGCCCGATATTACCCCCAAACCCTTAAGGGCAAGGGCAAACGGTATTATAAACATAATGGGTTATCTTGGGGGTGCATTTGCAACTGTACTGGGAATCTTCCTCCCTCTGTCCTCGTATATAAACGTAGAGGATGCTGCAAGAAAGATGTACATCATTGAGATACCTTTCTGCGTTGCATCAATCCTGATGGTCATTTCGGCCCTCGTCCTCTTCTTCACAATCAAGGAGAAGAAGATTGAGGAAGAGATCAAGGATGAACTCGAGGAAGGCGAAAAGCTTGCCCTTGTCGAGAATCCGATTGACGACTCGAAGCCTATGAGTGCTGCGAACAAGAGAATGCTCTTTGCAATCCTCATTGCCGAGTTCTTCTGGTTTATGGCAGACAACGCCATCGGAACATATATCGGGAATTACGTTATCTACTACCTCAACAGTGTCTCCAGCGCCACTATGATTTTAACGATTATCGGAGGGCTGGCATCTGTCGTAGGCTTTGCAATCGCCGGCTCAATTGCTGATAGAATCGGACGCAAGTGGACTATATCGTGCGGCCTTCTGATTACGCTTGCCGGGTACTTCATTATGATGGGAGTAGGTCCGAGCGGACGTGTTGTCGGGTCAAACGGTGAGTATTCATTCCCCGTCATGCTTTATGTTGTGTGGGTTATGAAGGGATTTGGAATGTCGCTTGTGCACAACTGCTCCTTCCCGATGATTCTCGAGCTCTGTTCATCAAAGAGAATTGGTGAGTTCACAGGCTATTACTATGCCTCGAGCATGGCTGCACAGACGGTAACCCCAGTTCTTCTAGGTCTGTTGTTGACCCGTCTCAGTCTCTGGGGTGTCCTTCCTGTCTACTCCGGCATTCTTCTCTGCCTCTCGTTTATTGTATTTGCATTCTTTGTCAAAAACATCAAATCCGAGAAAATACAGAACACAAAGGGCCTTGAAGCTCTTGGAGGAGATGATTGATATAAGGTTTTGACAGAAACTTGACAAGTGAAATATTCTTTCATATATTAAAGATATAAAGGCACCGCCAGTGGACGGTTGACCTCAAATTCTTAGATTAAAAGTAACCGCACAAATTTAAGGGAATAGGGCGGTTATTTTTTTAATGCATTGTACAAAGCTATCAGCAAACTTATGACCGTCAATACAACCATAATGATTTCGAAGTCGCTCATACACATCACCTCCTTTTTTCATCGTTAACGAAGAATCCAGGAGGAACCCTCCTGAATATCCTATCCAAGAGGTCTAACCGTCCACCGTTACACGGCAGTGCCATTAGTAGATTAACTTATAAGGCGGTGGGATGTAAGAGAGAAACTGAACAATTTGTGATTTTTTTTCACATAGTAACTTTTTTCTTTATGTCATCATTTTGAAACCCTACTATTGGCGGATATAAATACTGGATTTCTGTATCTCAAAACAGTTAAAACGGCCGCGGATTGCACTTGGCTCTAATTTTCCGATGCCGGCATGGAGGTCCGGCGGTTCCGTGTAAAAACTTGACAAGTGAGATTTTCTTGCATATATTAAAGATATAAAGGCACCGCCAGTGGACGGTTGACCTCAAATTAAATGATTAATAATAACCGCTCAAATTTCGAGGTAAGGGCGGTTATTTATTTTTAAAGCAACTGTAAAGCGCAATCAGCAATCCAATGACAGTGAAAACTACCATTAAAGTTTCATATACACTCATATGCTAACCTCCTTTTTCAACATTTAACGAAGAATCCAGGAGGAACCCTCCTGAATATCCTATCCAAGAGGTCTAACCGTCCACCGTTACACGGCAGTGCCATTAGTAGATTAACTTATAATGAGGAGAGTTGTAAGAGAGAAGCTGAGTTTTTGTGATTTTTTTTGTATATAGGAATTTTTTTCTTATTATCAGTTTGCTCCTTTGCTGGCTGGGGATGTAAATAATGGATTTGGGCATTCTAAAAAGGCCTTAATTAGATTGGGAATTTCCTATTTGCCAGAGGATAACATTGGATTACATCTAAAGCGTGAGTTAAGTCTGAGGAAGTTCAATTTAGAGTGGCTTGGAACAACGTAGGGGCAATATCGGGTGTTCGGATATAGAGAGTATATGTTGGTGAATAGGAAAAGGTTGATAAAAAAGAGGGGAGTAAAGAAAACTTTATGCCCCTCCTGATAAAGAGAAATCGACTTAGTCGTTGACTCTTTCGAGATATTCCTTAGTCTCGGTGTTGACTCTGACCTTCTCGCCCTGCTTGATGAAGCCGGGGACTCTGATCTTAAGGCCTGTCTCGAGAACAGCGTCCTTTGTAACACCCTGGACTGTATCGCCGCGAGCGGCATCCTCTGTCTGAGTTACAACATAGACAACCTTGCTTGGTACCTGGATATCGAGAACCTGGTCCTCCCAGAGTGTAAGGCGGTATGTCTCACCATCCTTCATGATGTACTCGTAGTCGGGGAAGCTCTTCATAGGAACCTCAATCTGCTCGTAGTTCTCAACGTTCATGAAAGAGAAGTTCTCTCCGTCGTTATAAAGATACTGGAAAGTTCTATCCTCGATTGTGATGTCTTCAGCATTGTCCTGGCTTTTCATAGTCTCGCTGAGGGTCTGGCCTGTTGCGGGGCTCTTGAGCTTGAGTCTTACGAATGCTGAACCCTTACCGGGGTTTACAAATTCTCTTTCAATGCAGAGAAACGGCTGTCCCTTGATGAGGAGAGCTGTACCTTTTTCAATCTGACCTGCTTTAATCATTGCTTATTACCTCAATATTATTTAATTACAGTTTTACCGCGCCATAGAATAACAGAAATTTATCATCCGTGTAAAGAAGTGCGCCTTAATTTGTTGTGTTACAAACTGTTCTCTGTTGAGAAAAAACGATGCCCGTGACTTTCTGTCAGTTGATTGCATTTTGCAAACAACTGAAGATGAGCGTAGAAGGTGTTTGTGCCCCATCCCTTTTATGATATAATTATCATGTTCCCGGAGGAGTTATGAAAAACAATACGTTTTTTCGAAGACAAGCCAGTAAGGGCTGTCTGGAACGAAGAAGACTCCTCATGGTGGTTCAGCGCTGTAGATATCGTCTCTGCTGTGACGAGCAGTAGTAATCCCCGGGTATATTGGGCGACAGTGAAAAGACGAAACAAAGCAATCTCTTCAATCGGGGGAAGATGAAGATGATTGCTGAAGACGGCAAGGCATACAACACAGATGTTGTCGACGAAAAAGGCTTGAATACCTTAATTGCATTGTTTCCATCCAGAAAAGTGGAGGTCTTTCATAAGTGGGTTAGAAATATGGAGACTGATTTGGACGAAAAGAGCAGGCTTAAGGCATATGAGCTCTTTGAGAGTGGGTTTGTTGAGAATATTGAAGTCGGAACTGTAAGAGGCCTCGAAGAGATACACAGCTAACACTTCGGCGGGCTCTATGATTCTGCTGGGAAAATACGAACTCTCAATATCTCAAAAGGTGATTTTATGTTTGCGCCTTGTATGTATCTAGAAGAGAGCCTTTCTGCTATTGAAAAGATGGACGAGTCTTCATTTGATGTAATATTATAGAAATACGTTGAAATGAATATTGCCCATCCTTTCATGGAAGGAAATGGAAGGAGCACGAGAATATGGCTGGATTTGATGTTGAAGAAAAATCTTTCAATGTGTATTGACTGGAGTAAAGTCGACAAGAAAGAATACCTCAATGCAATGAGTGAGAGTGTTGCCGACTCATCTCATATTCGTGCGCTTCTCAAAGGTGCTCTTATTGATATAAACAACAGGGAATTGATTATGAAAGGAATCGACTACTCATACTATTACGAGACCGAATAGTCTCCACTTTCAGCTGATTGCATTTTGCAAACAACTGAAAAGGATAACGTCGGGGACAAAATTAGAGAA